>BDTA01000014.1 GCA_002897935.1 bacterium BMS3Abin08 | reverse complement strand
TTATAAAGGCGCCGAATGTGCCGATTATCGAAGGGGCCGGGATAAAATAAGGCAGGGTTGCCTCTGTATGGTGTCTGCGGGATGCAAAGAAATGTGACAGCTCATGGGTAAGGAGGATTGCCATGAGGGACACGGAGAAGGGGAAGCCCTCTATAATCCTGAGGGGTTCATGAAATATGTTTATCCCCTTCTGGAGTGCACCTGCTGCAAGGGTCGAGATGACGGTAAGAATGAAGAGAACTATATGTGTTGTCAGCTGCCTCCTGGTCATATCAACTCACCCCTGAGGTCGTAGTCGTACGCCCCTGTAATCCTCACACGGACGAACTCATTCACGGACGGCGCCCGGTCCCCGATATCCACGAGGACTACGCCGTCGATCTCAGGTGCCTGGCCCTCATACCGGCAGACTGCCGTGGAGTCACCCGTCTCATCGACCACTACCTTGAGGGTCCGCCCTATCATCGATTTATTCTTCCCGAGTGATATCCCCGACTGCAGGGTCATAAGCTCGTGATATCTCTGCTGCCTGATATCCGGGGGGACCTGTCCCCTGAGTTTATACGCACCTGTGCCCTCTTCATTTGAGTAAATAAATGCCCCGAGCCTGTCGAACCCCGATTCCCTGACGAAATCGAGAAGGTTATGGAACTCCTCATCGCTCTCCGCAGGGAAACCCACTATAAAACTGCTCCTGAGGGTGATGTCCGGGATAGCGGCCCTGATTTCATTGATGAGTCTTCTGTACGTCTGCCCTGCCCCGGGGCGGTTCATGAGGCCCAGTATCCTCTGGTCGGAATGCTGAAAGGGGATATCAAGATACCTGCAGACCTTGGTGTTTTCCGAGATGGCCCTCAGCAGCCTTTCGTCGATCGAGACGGGGTAGAGGTACAGCAGCCTCATCCAGAAATCGCCGGGGATTGAGGCGATTTCCCCGATCAGATCGGGAAGACCGTATCCCCCCAGGTCCTTGCCGTAGGAGGTTATGTCCTGGGCTATCAGTATGATCTCCTTAACACCGCCCTTTATCATCCCCTCCGCCTTCCTCAGTACGGTATCCGGGTTGAGGCTTCTGAATCCTCCCCTGATCGAGGGGATGGTGCAGAAGCTGCACTTCCTGTCACAGCCCTCTGCAATCTTGAGATATCCGTAAGAGGAATTATTCCTGTACCCTTCAGCCTGAAAGGGTTTGTCACAGGCCTCTGATGAACCGGTGATGTACCCCTCGATATCCCTGAGGGAATCCACACCGAATACGGCATCTATTTCGGGTATCTCCTTTTTTATTTCGTCGCTGTATCTCTCTGTAAGGCAGCCAAAGACGATCACCTTCTGCGTCTCCTTTCTGGTCCCTATAATCCTGAAGATCTCATCGATGGACTCCTTCTTTGCGTCCTCTATAAAGCCGCAGGTGTTTATGAGGATCACATCCGCATCTTCCGGGCTGTCTACAGGACGGAGGCCTTTCCACAGGAGGGCCGATCCGATCCCTTCGGAGTCAACCTCGTTTTTGGGACAGCCAAGGGTGAGGATATGGAAGTTTTGCTTCATTATGACCGGTTGTTCCGCTATTTTATCTCCAGCATCCTGTCAAGGGCCTTCTTCGCCCTGACCCTGACATCCTCCGGGACACTGATTGCGTGTTTCATTTCCCTCAGGGCCGTGAGAACGCTTGTGAGCCTTGTCTTCTTCATATTGGGGCAGATCATATCCTTCCTCAGGGGATGAAAGACCTTGCCGGGGTTTTCCTTCCTCAGGCGGTACATAAGGCCGATCTCGGTGCCTACAACAAACTCCACGGCGTCGGAGGACCCTGCGTGCCTGAGCATTCCCGATGTGCTTGTTACGTGATCGGCAAGCTCAAGCACCTCAAGCCGGCACTCCGGGTGCGCCATCAGGACCGCATCGGGATGCTCCCTGCGCGCCCTCCTTGCATCCTCTGCAGTCACCCGGTCATGGACATGACAGAAGCCGTCCCAGGATATGATTTTTTTGTTGGTCTTTGTGGCTGCCCATGCAGAGAGGTTTCTGTCGGGTATGCATATTACCTCGCTGCCGGGGAGCGATTCTATAACCTTGACCACGTTTGCGGATGTGCAGCAGATGTCACTCTCGGCCTTGACATCCGCTGTTGTATTAACGTATGTAACCACAGGCAGGCCCGGGTGTTCAGCCTTGATGTCCCTTAACGTATAACCGTGAGGAAAAACAAAGGCCGGCTGCTGCTCATAGCCGGGAAAGCTCTTCCAGACCTTTCTTTCACCCTCCACGCGGATCATGTCCGCCATCGGGCAGTTTGCATCGGGTTCCGGCAGTAAAACAGTCTTCTCGGGTGAGAGTATGGATGCACTCTCCGCCATGAAGTTGACACCGCAGAACACGATAACGTCGCAGTCAACCCCTGCTGCCTTTCTTGACAGTTCCAGGGAATCACCAACGAAGTCCGCAATCTCCTGCACCTCGTCCCTCTGATAGTTATGGGCCAGGAGCACAGCCCTTCTCAGGTCCTTGAGTTTCAGTATTTCTTCAATAATCCGCTTCTGTTCTTCCATTTACAGTCCATCCCCTGAAGAAATTTTGGTATATTCTCAACAAGTCGATATTTTAACATGTTTCCTGCAAGTTTTCACAAAAAACCATCCGGACATACGGAAAACCGCAAGTATATGGATTTCAGGATCTACTGCAAAAGAGGGGGTGAAAACAGGAAGGGTTCTTCAGAAGGATGACAGGTCCTTGAGGTAGACGGGGGAGTTTGTGTAGATCATGGTCCCGTCGTCAAGGACAACCTTATAGATGCGGGACATGGAGACATACTCTTTGCCGTTATAAAGACCCATGATGGCCTTTACATAATTTCTTGTTTCCCTGAAGGGTGGGATTCCCCTGTATCTGTCCACGGTCGCAGGTCCGGCGTTATAAGCGGCAAGGGCGAATTCAAGCTTTCCAAAACGGTCGATGAGATACTTGAGGTAACGTATGCCTGCATCTATGTTCTCTTCAGGATCGAAGGGGTCCGATATACCGTAGAGCCTCGCAGTTTCAGGCATGAGCTGCATCAGGCCCATCGCCCCTTTCCTGGAGATCGCCCCGGGGTTCCATCCGGATTCAACCTCGATCACGGACTTTGCCAGCCTGGGGCTTACACCGTATTTCCTTGCCGCCTCTTCTGCGATCCTTCTGTAGTCCGGATACACAGCGCCGCTTCCTGATGTGCTGTCATCCCTTGAATCCCGGGCCTTTAACGCCTTTGCATCCCCGGCCGGAGGGGAATCGGTGAAGTGGATCACGCCGTTCCGGTCAACGTACTTGTATATGGTTGCATGGACGGTGTTTGCAGCAAGGAGCAGGATTACGGTTGTAAATGCCGTTATAAATGTAAGAACCCTCTTTTCCATCGGTCCTATCGGTCCCATCAGTCCCACCCGTCCCATCAGTCCTATCCCGTATTTCCGCACTATTTTTTCTTTATATAAAAGGATATTACTCCGCCGTCTTCCTTGGTCTCGACCAGTTCGTGACCTAAACGCCTAAGTAGTGCGGGGATGTCGGACTTTGACCCGGGATCGGTGGTTATCACCTCAAGTATCTGGCCGGACTGAACCGAGTTAAGGGCCTTCTTGGTCTTCAGGACAGGCATCGGGCAGTTGAGTCCCTTTGTGTCAAGTGTCTGATCAGGTTTTACGTCTCCCATGTTCAACCTCCTCTTTATGGATTTCTCTAAACCAAGGGCTTAGGATCAATGATATTCTAAACTATTTAACACCTTTTATTCAAACATGCAATCCTACAAGAGACAGGAAGGGGGGAGTGGACTTATCTCAGTTTACTGATCAACTCTTCTGCCGGTATCGCCGGCAGACTTAGTAACTGCACGGTTCCCCTTGCGCCGATCTCCACCGACATCTTCATTACGGTTTCATTATCGGGCGCCTCCACGATGTTTACAAAATCGTATGGACCGAGAACCGCAAACTGCTCCTTTACCTTGACGCCCATTGTTTCAAGTTCCCTGTTGACTTCAATGATCCTTTCAGGGTTTTCCTTGAGGGTCTTCCTTCCCTCATCGGTTAATGTGCTGAGGATAACATAGTAGCCCATTGATCCTCCCTTCCCCCCCTTCCATAGTTTTATTTTACACTTTTTTACCGAATACCTCCAAGTGCCTCCAAGTACCTCCAAACAGCATGATAAAAACGCACCTCCCCGCCGCCCTCTGCGAATAAAGACAATACCTGAATTCAGACAGGATTAACAGGATAAAGAAATAAAGATAGAGAAAATCCTGTTGTTTAAACCGGTTATCCTGCAACATCATGTCCATCCTGTCTAAAAAAGTCCTGTATCCTTTGAATCGATGGCTGGTAACGCTCTGCGCTTGACCCTCTGAGTTCACGATATGTATTATAAAACCTCTTCATGGTAATCAGTTGCCTTATTAGTAATTTGTTACACTCTTTGCCTCTTACTTAAAGATAACTTTCGTATCCTCTCTTCGTGCCCTTCGTGCCCTTCGTGGTAAACAGTTTTTGTCTTATTGAAGCCCCTCATATCCTCTCTTCGTGTCCTTCGTGCCCTTCGTGGTAGAACAGTTTTTGTCTTATTGAAGCCCCTCATATCCTCTCTTCGTGTCCTTCGTGCCCTTCGTGGTAGAACAGTTTTTGTCTTTTTAGTAAGACCCCCTACGTATCCTCTCTTCGTGCCCTTCGTGGTAAACAGTTCTTGCCTTTTTAGTAAGACCCCCTACGTGCTCTTCGTGTCCTTCGTGGTGAGCAGTTTTTGCCTTATTGAAGCCCTTCGTGGTGAAAGTTGCCTTTATTTGTAAGAAGCCCTTCGTGGTAATCAGTTCCGTTGTCTTTTGCCTTAAACGCTCTGTCCTCTGCCCGAAAATTGCCAAAACAAGCCGTATAGGATTAAAATATCAGAATGTTTCCTGACAGGGATACTTTTTTGAGGCTCTCCGGGAAGGGGAAAGTAGTTCCCGTTTACAGGGAGATCCTTGCTGACCTCGAGACGCCTGTTTCGGCCTACCTTAAGGTAATGGAGACGCCATCCTTTCTCCTGGAGAGTGTTGAGGGCGGCGAGAAGTGGGGAAGGTATTCCTTCATCGGGACATCGGTTGGGAAGGTTATAAGGGCAAGGGGCAACCGGGTGGAACTGTTGGAATCGGGTGAGCTGAAGGAGAGCAGGGAATATGAAGACCCCATCGATGCGCTCAAGGAGCAGATATCCCTCTACAGGCCGGTTCACGTTGAGGGACTGCCGGGTTTTTTCGGCGGACTCGTAGGATATGTGGGGTACGAGATGGTCAGGTATTTCGAGCGGGTGCCTGACAGGGATAAACCTGCACCCGGTCTCTATGACATGTTCTTCATGATACCCGATGTGCTGCTTATATTTGATAACCTCAGGCATACGTTGAAGATTGTTGCTCCCATAGCTGTCGGGGATGATGATCCCGACAGGGCATACACGGAGGCACAAGAGAGGATTGACAGGAGCATCGGCCTCCTCAGGGGAGTGCAGGGCAAGAGAAAGGACCCCCCTTCCGGGGGCGACGATGAACATGAATTTATATCCTCCTTTGGTCCCGCCGAGGCCTTTGAAGACGCAGTCAGGAAGGCAAAGGAGTATGTGCGGGCAGGGGATGTGATTCAGGTTGTTCTCTCCCAGAGGTTTGAGAGGGGGTTGAGTGTGAGCCCCTTTGATATTTACCGTGCACTGAGGGTGATTAACCCCTCACCTTACATGTACTACATAGACACCGGTGAGGCCCGGCTCATTGGTTCTTCACCGGAGATCCTTGTGAAGCTCGAGGGAAAGGATGTCGTGCTGAGACCCATTGCAGGGACCCGGGGAAGGGGGGCCACTGAAGAGGAAGACAGGGCGCTCGAGAGGGAACTGAAAGAGGACCCGAAGGAGGTTGCCGAGCATATCATGCTTGTCGACCTCGGCAGGAACGATGTGGGGCGTGTCTCCGAAATGGGGAGCGTCAGGGTAACCGAGTTGATGACGGTCGAGCGATACAGCCACGTTATGCATCTCGTCTCCAATGTGACCGGCACTTTGAGGGAAGGGCTTGATGCCTTTGATGTCTTCAGGGCCTGTTTCCCTGCAGGGACCGTAACGGGAGCACCAAAGGTGCGTGCGATGGAGATAATCGATGAACTCGAGCCTGTCAAAAGGGGACCCTATGCAGGGGCTGTCGGGTATTTCGGCTATTCAGGCAACATGGATACGTGTATAACCATAAGGACGATCATAGCCGGGGATAACCGTCTTTACCTGCAGGCCGGGGCCGGGATAGTGGCTGATTCGGTGCCGGAGCTTGAGTATAAGGAGACCGTTAACAAGGCAAGGGGTATGATAAAGGCGGTAGATATGGCGGAAAGAGGGCTCTGAAGGGGTTGATGAATGCTTTTAATGATTGACAACTACGATTCCTTCACCTATAACCTCGTCCAGTACCTTGGAGAGCTTGGCGAGGACATAAGGGTGTTCCGGAATGACAGGATAACCATAGAGGAGATTGAGCGGCTCAATCCCGACAGGATTGTCATTTCTCCCGGGCCATGTACCCCGAGAGAGGCCGGCATTTCCGTGGAGGTTATAACAAGATTTGCCGGCAGAAGGCCCCTGCTCGGTGTCTGTCTCGGACACCAGTGCATTGGTGCGGCCTTTGGTGGCGACATAGTTAACGCACCCAGACTGATGCACGGAAAGACCTCCCGGATCCATCATGACGGGGAGGGTGTATTCGAGGGGCTTCCAAACCCCTTTGAGGCAACCCGTTACCATTCCCTTGTTATAAAGAGAGAGACACTGCCCGGGAGTCTCCGTATCACCGCCTGGACCGGCAAGGATGAGATTATGGGGGTAAGACACAGGGAGTTTACCGTTGAGGGGGTGCAGTTTCATCCGGAATCCATCCTGACCGCGGTCGGCAGGGACTTGCTCGGAAACTTCCTCAGGTATGAAGGCGGAAGGTGGCGGTGATCCTGAGGATAAGGTCCCTGAAACCAGACCGGTGAAAAAAACAAAATCTCAATCATGGAGGTGAGCGGATGATTAAAGAGGCAATAAACATACTTGTTCAGGGCATAAACCTCTCCGAGTCCGAGATGGTTGAATGCATGAATGAAATAATGGAAGGAAAGGCAACGGACGCCCAGATCGGGGCCTTTCTTGCGGCGCTCAGGGTGAAGGGAGAGACGGTTGATGAGATAACGGGCGCTGCGCGCGTGATGCGCGAGAAGGCCGCCCGTATCGATGCCCCCGAGGGTGTGGTTGATACCTGCGGCACCGGCGGGGACATGGCCCATACATTCAATATATCCACAACGACCGCCATAGTTGTCAGCGCCTGCGGGGTGCCTGTGGCCAAGCACGGGAACCGCTCTGTATCGAGCCGTTCCGGGAGTGCGGATGTCCTTGAGGCGCTTGGAGTAAGGATTGACCTCCCTCCGGAAAAGGTGGAAAAATGTCTCTTCGAGACAGGCTTCGGGTTTCTCTTTGCACCCCTTTTTCATCCTGCAATGAAGTATGCCATAGGACCCCGGAGGGAAATGGGGATAAGAACGGTCTTTAATATACTCGGTCCGATTACGAACCCTGCCGGTGCGAAGAGGCAGATCCTCGGCGTCTTCAGTGACAGGCTGACCGAGCCCCTCTCGAGGGTGCTTGCCAATCTGGGGGCCGAGGACGTGATGGTATTCCACGGAGAGGACGGCCTTGACGAGATCACCATAACCGACGGCACAGAGGTCAGCCGTTACCGCAACGGTAATGTTGAAAACTTTATTATCTCTCCCGAGGACTTCGGCTTTGACCGCGCAACAGCCGGGGATATAGCGGGTGGCGATGCCGAAGACAATGCAGGCATAACCACGGAGATACTCAAAGGAGAAAAGGGGCCGAGGAGAGATATAGTTGTCATGAATGCCTCTGCAACACTCCTTGTGGCAGGCAGGTCCGATGATCTCAGGGAGGCCTCCTCCATCGCCCGGGAGGCTATCGATTCAGGCGGGGCCTTGAAAAAGCTGAAAGAGATAGTTGAGGTGACAGGGGCGTTGTAGCAGGGAGGGCGTGGTTTTGAGACTATGGATTGAGTTAAACGGGATATGGGAGTGAAAGTCGGAGTCATAGGTGTCGGTTATCTCGGGGCCCATCATGCCAGGATCTATTCAGAGCTTGATGATGCAGAACTAATCGGCGTGGCCGATGCGGATACATCGAGGGCGGAAGAAATCGGCGGCAAGTTCCACTGCAGGGCCTACAGGTATTACGAGGACCTGATCCCCCGGGCCGATGCCCTGAGTATAGTTACTCCAACGACGACACATCATGATATCGCCCTGAGATGTATCCTCGCCGGCAAGGACGTACTGGTGGAGAAGCCCCTTACCACAACCCTTGCCGAGGCCGATGACCTTCTCAGGGAGGCAGCCCTGAGGGACAGGGTCCTTCAGGTTGGGCATCTCGAGAGGTTCAATCCCGTCGTGGCAGCATCAGAGGGCCTGATTAAAAACCCCCGTTTCTTTGAATCGGAACGGCTCTCCCCGTTTCTCGGACGGGGTACGGATGTGGACGTCACACTTGATCTCATGATACATGATATTGATATTATACTATCCCTCTGCCACGGCACGGTCAGGGATATCAAGGCGGTTGGTGCACCGGTGCTGACCGACAGGATAGATGTTTCAAAGGCATGGCTGGAGATGGACAACGGCGTATCGGCAGTAATAACGGCCGGAAGGCTCTCCCCGGAGAAGAGGAGGGTTCTCAGGATATTCCAGGAATCCGGTTATATCATGCTTGACTACCGGAACATGGTGGTGCATCATTACCATAAGGACGCAGCAGGCGGGATTGTCAGGGATACCGTAACTACAGAATACAAGGAGCCCCTGAAAGAGGAACTCCGGGACTTCCTCTCCTCCGTGACACACAGGAGGAGGCCGAGGGTGAACGGCGAGGATGGAAGGGAGGCACTGAAGGTGGCACTTGAGATAAATCGCAAAATAAAGGAGACCCTATGATACCGATGGTTGATCTGAATGCTCAGTTCGAGGAGATCAGGGATGAGGTGATGAAGGAGATTGAGGGGGTCCTTCAGAGCAGCAGGTATATACTCGGGGAGAAGGTGCGTGGGCTGGAGGAGAGGCTGGCGTTATACCACGGTGTGAGGGCCGCAATCGGAGTGGCTTCGGGAACGGATGCACTCAACCTCAGCCTCAAGGCGCTTGGCCTGAAAGAGGGAGACGAGGTAATAACCACCCCCTTCAGCTTCTTTGCCACTGTTGAGGCCATACTTTACCAGGGGGCGCATCCGGTATTTGCCGACATAGACCCCCGGACCCTCAATATCGATCCCGTGAGTATTGAAGAGAAGATAACCCCGAGAACCCGGGCTGTCCTGCCCGTGCATCTCTTCGGCCTCCCCGCCGATATGACACGTATCAGGGAGATAGCGGACCGTCATAATCTCATGATTATCGAGGATTGTGCCCAGGCCTTTGGTGCGACCTTCGGGGGACGGAAGGTCGGGAGTTTCGGGGATACCGGCTGTTTCAGCTTTTATCCGAGCAAGAACCTCGGGGCCTTTGGGGACGGTGGCGCCATTGTGACCGACAACAGGGATATTGAAGAGGAGATCCGGAGCCTGAGGAACCACGGCTCCAGCGGGGGCTATATACACGAGATGATAGGGATGAACAGCAGGCTCGATGAGATTCAGGCGGCGGTTCTCCTTGTTAAACTGAAGAGGATAGACAGGTACAACGAATTCCGGCGGCAGAAGGCCCGGTTTTATACCGGGGAACTCAGCGAGTATGTCCTCTGCCCTGTTGAGCCGCAGGAGAGCCTTCACGTTTACCACCAGTACACCATAAGGACACCTGAGAGGGACAGGATCAGGGAGGCATTAGCCAAAGAGGGGATCTCCTCCGTTGTCTATTATCCCCTCCCCCTTCATCTCCAGAAGGCCCTCCGGTATCTCGGGTGGAATGAGGGTGACTTCCCCGTGGCTGAAAAGGCATCCCGGGAGGTGCTGTCACTGCCCATTTATCCCGAGATAGGGGAGTCTTCCATCGAGAGGGTCTGCGACACCATAAAGAGGCTGTTTGCCGGCAATTAAATCCCTATGAAAGGTGTCTTTATAAGTGCCGGTGAGTCAT
The DNA here is from genome assembly GCA_002897935.1 of bacterium BMS3Abin08. Lineage (NCBI taxonomy): Bacteria > bacterium BMS3Abin08. Next base: position 8,061 of record BDTA01000014.1, on the reverse strand, counting down.
CGGGCGAACTCTACGGGGCCTATCTCGCACAGGCGCTGAGAAGGCTCGACAGCGGACTCGGGATCTATGGAATGGGCGGTGAGAGGATGCGTTCAGAGGGGATTGATCTGATTGGGGGAGTTACAGGGGCCTTCGGACTTGCCGAGGTCTTCTCATCTATCAGGACACTCAGGAGGACGTTTAAGCGGATCAGCCGGTTCCTTGAGGAGAGGAGACCGGAGGTCGTTGTCCTCATCGATTTTCCGGACTTCAACCTGAAGGTTGCCGCTAAGGCAAAGTCTCTTGGTCTTAAGGTCCTCTACTACGTCAGTCCGCAGGTCTGGGCATGGAGGAAGGGCAGGGTGCATAAGATCAGGGCCCTTACCGACAGGATTGCGGTAGTGCTTCCCTTCGAGGAAAGGATCTACAAGGAGATCGGCGCTGATTGTGAGTTTGTGGGACATCCCATAATGGAGGAGCTATCCCGGCCCAAGGGCGGCAGGGAGTTCATAAAGGAGTCCATCGGCCTCAGTCCGGAAAGGTCGACCCTCGCCCTGCTTCCGGGCAGCAGGAGGCAGGAACTGAAGAGGATGCTGCCCCTCTTTCTCGACCTGGTGAGGCGCTTCAGAGAGAGATACCCTGCATACCAGTACGTACTTCCCCTTGCCCCGAATATTGATATGTACGAGTTCAGCTCACTGGCCGGGGAATTGAGAGAGTGTGATGTGACGATTTTGCAGGGGAGGGCCACAGAGGCCCTGTCGGCATCGGACGTCGGAGTGATAGCGTCCGGGACTGCAACGCTCCAGGCTGCACTGCTCGGCGTACCCATGGTTGTTGTTTACAAGGTCTTTCCCCTGACCTACCTGATAGGCCGGCTGATAGTGAATGTAAAGCATATCAGCCTCGTTAACCTACTCTCGGGGGAGGGTGTGGTAAAGGAACTTCTGCAGAGGGAGGCCACCGTGGAGAATATAATGAAGGAACTGAACCTGCTGATCCTAGATGAACAGCGGAAACGTTACATGATGAACGCCTTTGAGGGGATCAGGTCTGTGTATGATGGTAAAAATGCCTCTGAGAGGGTTGCCGGAATGGTGATGGAACTTGCCGGAAGGTCCCCGGTTCAGAGGGAATCACAAGGAGGCATGGGATAGAGGGTGGTACAAAAACGGGAAGGGAACGATGAAAAAGGTTTGGCCGGATGAGTAAGATAAAGAAGATGGATAACAGGAGCGGTATCAGGGAGTTGATATCCCTCATAAAGCCTTACCGGAAGAGGGTTGTCCTGTCCGTGATACTAAGCATAGTGCTGTCAGGCATAAACGGGTCACTCGCCTGGTTGGTAAAGCCTGCAATGAACGGGATCTTCCTTGAGAGAAGAGAGGGGATGCTGCTGCTCATCTCGGTGGCTGTATTCGCTCTCTATATATCCCGCGGCATGCTCTCCTTTGGACAGTCCTACCTGATGACATCCGTGGGTATGAAGATCGTCAGGGATCTAAGGGACAGGCTTTACAGGCACATGATACTGATTCCCCTCCGCCAATATAACGAGAAATCAACGTCCATGATGCTTTCAAGGATAATCAACGATGCAGGTCAACTGCAGAAGGTGATTGCCCATTCGATAAAGGACCTCTTTGTAGAGGGCGCAACCGTGGTGGCTCTTGCAGCCGTTGCTTTTTACAGGAGATGGGACCTGACGCTCATATCGATCGCCGTGCTGCCCTTTGCCTTCTACGGTGTGGGAAGATTCGGGAAGAGGCTCAAGCATGTGACAAAGGCGTCCCAGAGGAAGATATCGAATATTACGGAACTCATAACAGAGACATTCACGGGGATAAAGATGGTGAAGGTCTTCGGGAGGGAGGAGGCGCTGGTAGACCTCTTCCGCAGGAAGAACCATGATTTTTACCGGGAAAACATGAGGGCGACAAGGATAGTGGAGGCCACGTCTTTACTGATGGAGTTCGTTGGGGGGCTTGGGATTACATTTGTATTGTGGTACGGGGGGAGACTGGTGATAAAGGGAGAGATTTCCCCCGGAGATTTCTTCTCATTCATTGCCGCAATACTCATGCTCTATACACCGGCCAAGAGGCTTGCGAAGGTAAATAACGGGATTCAGCAGGCCAGGGCCTCCCTTGAGCGGGTGAATGAATTCTTTGTCCTGGAGACGGAGAGGCCCGGAAAGGGGGAACTGAAGACCATAGAGGACTGCATGGAGTTCAGAGAGGTCTCCTTCAGGTATCCGGGTTCGAAAGACTTTGCACTTAAGGGGATAGACCTGACCATCGGACGGGGGAAGGTCATTGCCCTCGTGGGGAGGAGTGGAGCCGGGAAGACCACGTTTATTGACCTCGTCCCGCGGTTTCATGATCCGACCGAGGGGGGGATCTTTATAGACGGGGTGGATATCAGGAATGTATCCCTTCACTCACTGAGGGCGCAGATCGGTGTCGTGAGTCAGGATGTCATACTCTTTAATGATACGGTGAGGGCCAACATTGCCTTTGGACGCCCCGCTGCAACCGGCGAGGATATCGTTGAGGCGGCAAGGGCCGCCTACGCCCATGGATTCATAGAGAAACTCCCCGATGGGTATGACACGGTTATCGGCGAGAAGGGCGTAAGGCTCTCGGGAGGGCAGCGTCAGAGGCTTTCCATCGCGCGTGCCATCCTGAAGAACCCCCCTATCCTGATACTCGATGAGGCCACATCCTCCCTTGATACCCATGCGGAGATGATGGTGCAGAAGGCACTGGACGACCTGATGTGTAACAGGACCACCATTGTGATTGCCCACCGCCTCTCCACGGTGAGGATGGCGGACCTGATTGTTGTTCTTGAGAAGGGGAGGATCGTTGAGAAGGGCACCCACGAGGAACTGCTGGGCAGAGACGGGATATACAGGCGGCTCCATGAGATTCAGTTCTCAGTGGAAGTTCCCGTCAGATGATGCCCTTCCATCTCCTTTACAGTTTCCTCTATCTCCTTGCACTGATCATAACCGCACCCTTTCAGTTCTTCAGGAGGCCCCGCGAACTGCGTTCCGGATGGCTGTCGGAACGGATGGGCATATTCTCCAACAACAGGGAAAAACACGACGGGGATGAAAGGGGGAGGGTATGGATACATGCCGTGTCCGTGGGTGAATCCATTGCTGCAAGGCCCCTCATACGCGCCCTCAGGGATGAATACATGATCTTTCTCTCGACCGTTACCGATACAGGACGGAAGGTGAGCCGTGATTTTCTCGTCCCGGGTGAGACACTCTTTTATGTGCCCTTTGATCTGTCCTTTGCAATAAGAGGCACGCTGAGCCGGGTTGAGCCTGACCTGTTCATTCTGATGGAGACCGAGATATGGCCAAACCTCATCAGGATGTTCCATGGCAGAGGCATACCCGTTGTGATGGTTAACGGAAGGATCTCGGAAAAGTCCTTCAGGGGATACGGGAAAATAAGACCCCTTATGAGGAGGATCCTTGCCGGTGTGGACCACTTCTGCATGCAGTCGGAGGGGGACGCAGAGAGGATAACCGCCCTTGGCGCCCCCAAAGAGAGGGTGACCGTGACGGGAAACCTGAAGTTCGATGCCGGGCCCCCCGGGGAGTTGCCCCAATGGTGCAGTGAACTCAGCCGGCCTGTTATCGTGGCGGGAAGCACCCATGAAAGGGAGGAGCAGATGATAATAAGCGCCTTCGGGAGACTGAGGAAGGTCTTTGACACCTCGACCCTTGTGCTTGCACCAAGGCATCCGGAGAGATTTTCAGAGGTCGAGGCGACCCTTAAGGCCGGGGGCATCCCGTATGCAAAGCGCTCCACGGAGGATGTTGCCGGCAAGCAGGTTGTCCTCCTTGATACGATAGGCGAGCTACCTTCCGTTTACGGATGTGCCGATATCTGCATCGTGGGCGGGAGTTTCATCCCCAGGGGAGGGCATAACCTCTTTGAGCCTGCATTCTGGGGAAAGCCGATTATCTGTGGTCCCTACATGGAAAACTTCCCCCTTGCAGAGGAGTTCTTCGACAATGGTGCGGCAATCAGGGCGGAGCCTGAAAAACTCCATGAAATAGTGTTGGAGATGATGAAGGACAGATCCCTGATGGAGGGCCTTGGAGCGAATGCAAAGAGACTCTGTCATGCTAATGCAGGGGCTGTGGCCAGGACCGTGGAGATCCTGAAGAGGGTTGTTGCCGGGAATTAGGCGCCCTTGAGTGCGGTGGCGATTATCCTTGAGAAGTTGTCGACGAGGAGGGGGTTGAATTCAGAGCCCGCATTTTTCTTCAGCAGTGAAAGGATCTCCTGAATCTTCCAGTCCCGCTTGTAGGGCCTCCTGCTCCTCAGGGCATCAAAAAAATCCGATATCGCCACTATCTGGCTGACGATATGCTGTTTCCCCCCCTCCGTCTTCATGGCCGGGTAGCCCTTGCCGTCGTATCTCTTATGGTGCTGAAACGCCACAACAGACGCTATTCGCGGAATGTTCTCAATCGATGCCAGATGCTTTGCCCCGTAAAGTGTATGTTTCTTTATCTCTTCCCACTCATGGTCTTCAAGGGAGCCGGTCTTCTCAAGGATCTCATTGGAGATAAAGAGCTTTCCAACATCATGAAGAAGGGCGGAAATCCCTATGTCGTGAAGGAGGTTGTCGGATACCCCCAGCGACTCTACCTGGAACATCGTGAGGACGGCAACGTTTGTTGCATGGGTGTAGGTGTATTCACTATAGGCCCTGACCGGGCTGATAAGGCTCAGTATGTTTGCCTCCCGCCTGAAGGTGACTATGAAATTCATAACAATATCTTCGAGACCGCTGCTGCTGAGCTTTTTAAAGGGGGAAAAACCGGAGAACACGTTCTTCATCCTAACGACCTGTTCGTGCCTGAATTGTGAAAGCCCTTCACTGTCCAGGTCCATGGATTCATCGATCTCAAAGCCGCCGATATGTACGTCTATCACACCTGTCTTTATATGGGGGTATGATTTTACGGCCCTGGCGTTACCAACGATGTCTGAAACAAACTGTCTTAACTCCGGGAGGCCCACTCCCCTGAGGAACTCTATCCCCGTGACCCCCTTCTTCTTCATCTTTCTTATGAAGTTCCTGCCGTGAATACCCGGCTCCTTAAGGGGGGTCCTGTTTATTACGAGGTCATTGTCTATTATCATTATCTGTATACTGTCGCTATCGGAGAATATCTCATTCATAAGCTCTATGGATCCTTTGAGCAACGTCTCAACAGAGGCGTGCTCTTTTGAGTAGAGCGAGCAGTTTGAAAGGGCCGTCATCAGTTTTATGATCAGACGTTTGAAGTTCTCCATGACGTATCACCTTCTCCTTAAGGTGTCATACCACCTGTTTCCCTTTCCCTATACTCCTGATTATCCTCATGGATTCCCTCTTGATTATCCCGTTTTTTGAAACGAGACCCTCCTCAACGATCTCCCTTATACTCTCATAGGGATAATTCCTGAGACTCCTGTAGATCTCTTCCTTCAGGGAATCCACGGATCCCTTGAAGAGAATGCTCCTGAGAGAGAGCATCTCCCTAAGTGCCGGCAAGGCCTCCGGATCGCCTATCTCTCCCAGGGCCTTGACGACCGGTATCTTGGCAATGAAATCGGACCTGCTTATGGCCTTCTTCCTGAGGATGCCGACAAGGTCGGAGACCACCTCCCTGAGCCGGAAGGAGCCCGAGAGGGATATGGCCGGTTCAGTCAGATCCCTGTTGTCGGATAGAAGCCATTCCCTGATGACGTTCACCCCGTAAACGTCCCCGAACTTCAACAGACATTTCGTTGCCTCGATACTCACCCTGATGTTCTCGTGCCTGCAGTAAACCCGCACATGGGGCAAGACCTCTTCACTCTCTATCTGGCTCAGTATGTGTATCATGTTCCGCTTGAAGAACCACCTCGTGTCTCCAAGCCGCTTTACTGCTTCATCGATTGCAGTCTCTCCAAAGTGGACGATGAGACTTATCAGAAAACCCCTCACACTCTGTGATTCCTCATCGCTGAGGGCATCCATCAGGCGGGGGACCAGGGATTCACCGTAGTAGTCAGAGAGTTTTACCGCCTCATCCCTCATCAGTCTCCCGATAATCCTGAATGAAGCGATAACGTTTTCCATGAAATCGTCGGACCTGAAGTGGTTCAGCGCCTCCCCGGCAATGCCGGGATAACGTCCCTCCTCGAGGTTTTTCTCGAGCCTGTCGAATATCTTCAGGATTTCATTATACCGGCCTGTTTCGAGAAACTGGACACCCTGTTCCTTGAGTGTCTCTACAAAACTCCTGTACTCCTCTTCCGTCAGGAGGTCGTGGGCGAGTAATTCAATCAGCGTATTTGAATAATCACGGTCGACAACCTCATCTATACATTCTCTTTCGATCTCCTCCATTTCTTCGACTATGAGATCCCGGGCATCGAAATCGAGAAGCTTCTCTATTTCATTCTGGTAGGTGTCTGTAACATAGGCCTCAAAGTTCCCTTTATCGAGCAGGTTTATGATCCCCGCTGAAAGTAACACGTCGTCAACCAGGACATCGTTCTTCAGAGCGACATCTCCAAAACCCTTTTTCTCGAGTGTTGAGAATTTATCGAGCAGGTTCTTCAGGGCATCGGGTATTATGAGCTTCTGTTCGTTGACCAGGGAGAGGAGCTCTATAATCCTCTCTATGGGTGTGTCCCGGAGGGCCTCTTCAGCGGAAATCATGTCCTTTGAGATGTTATGTGTTGCAGATGAGAGGAACTGTTTTTTCAGTTCGGGCCTCAGGGAGCTTATGAAATCCATAACCCTTTTCAGGTCGCTGCCCGAGAAGGCCCGTTCAGAGGATCTCCTCATGTAGGAGGTTATGACGTGATCGTAGGATTTCTCCTTGAGGCTGCCGGGGGCTATCCTGTTTATGTATGCGGCAAGCATCTCCGGCGGGACCTCACGCACGGTATCGGAGACGTCTTCCGTCCTGAGGGTCCCCTCCAGAAGACCATACACGTATTTTTCCCATAGGGCACCCTTGTCAGCGTCCTCCCGGGTCTTGCCGTTCTGAAAGGAAAAGGCATCATAGTTTACGGTGTTTATTCTTATGTGCATGAGGTTTGCCTTGTCGATTTTCTCAGCAAACTCCTCCTTTGAGACATCTTCGGCCTTATCGGCAAGGAGCCTGTGAAAGGTATAGATCTCCTCTTCTGATATGCCTGTTGTGAACGTGACGGAGGCGATGTTCAGCCTGCTGAGGTGAAGGGCAAACTCCCTGTAAACAGGGTTCTTCTTGTCCAGGTAGTAGTCGTCTATGATGATGGTTTCCTTTGCTATGGCAAAGCTGATCTCCGGCCTCAGTTCAAAGAGTTTCTGGAGGAAATCATATGCCTTCTTCAGGGACCTTGCAACAGAGGGATGTCCTTTTGGATAGATGGCCACATTCCGGCGTGAAATGTTAAGCTCTATGATGGCATCGCCAAGGAGTTTTGCATCGAGGGGAAGCTTTTCTCTTTCATGACGCATATAGGATATTTTACCAGAAAAATCGCTAATTTTGTCCCGAATTCACTTGTTTCCCCACATTTTACCCCGGATATTATCCTTAATGCCGCATAAATCCCCCTATATCCCCCCTTCATATCCTCTCTTCGTGCTCTTCGTGTCCTTCGTGGTGAACGTTTTTGCCTTTTTAGTAAGACCCCCTTCGTGCCCTTCGTGGTAAAAGTTGCCTTTTTAGTAATTTGTTACACTATTTGCCTCTTACTCAAAGATAACTCTTGTATCCTCTCTTCGTGTCCTTCGTGTCCTTCGTGGTGAAAGTTGCCTTTATTTGTAAGACCCCCTTCGTGCTCTTCGTGTTCTTCGTGGTAAACAGTTTTTGCCTTATTGAAGCCCTTCGTGGTGAACAGTTTTTGTCTTTGTAAGACCCCCTTCGTGCCCTTCGTGCCCTTCGTGGTGAGCAGTTTTAGTGGTAAGCAGTTCCCTTTATTAGTAAGCCTCTCTTCGTGCCCTTCGTGCCCTTCGTGGTGAGCATTTTTAGTGGTAAGCAGTTCCCTTTATTAGTAAGCCTCTCTTCGTGCCCTTCGTGCC
>BDTA01000013.1 GCA_002897935.1 bacterium BMS3Abin08 | reverse complement strand
AGCCGGCATTCACGTAAATAAGGAGGACTCTTAATGAAAACCATTGTTGAAGGAAAGGCTGCCACGGTTACCATATCGAAAGAATCTCCAACGGTAATTATTGGTGAGAGGATTAATCCGACAGGCAAGAAAAAGCTGGCCGCCGCCCTTAAGGACAACAACCTGGACTACATAGTTCAGGAAGCACTAAAACAGGTTGAGGCAGGGGCACATATTATTGACATTAATGTTGGTGCATCAGGAATCGTAGAGGAAGAGGTTCTGCCCGAGGCCGTAAGGATGGTTACAGAGGCAGTGGATGTTCCAATCTGTATAGACTCCTCCAAACCTGCTGCGCTGGAAGCTGCGCTGAAGGTCTGTCCCGGCAGGCCTCTACTTAACTCCACAACCGGTGAAGAGAAGAGCATGCGGGTTATCTTACCCCTTGCCAAGGACTTTAACGTACCTGTTATAGGGCTGACAATGGATGAAAAGGGGATACCGAGGGACACGGAAACGCGGTTTTCAATTGCCGAGAAGATTCTGGATTATGCCGTAAAACTCGGTATTGCACCCGAGGATGTACTGATCGATGTCCTTGTGATGCCGGTAGGTGCGGATACGGAAACCGCCAAGGTAACATTCGAGACAGCGAGGCGTATTTCAGATGAACTCGGTCTTAACATCGTGGTTGGCGCCAGTAATGTCTCCCATGGCCTGCCTGACAGGAAGGTTATCAATTCAACCTTCTTTGCCCTGGGAGCAATGTGTGGTATGACGGCCTATCTCACGGACCCAACGGTTACCGAACTGTATCAAACAATACTGGCCGTTGATCTCCTGCTGGGCAGGGATGAATGGGCAACAAACTATATCGCTTTTTACAGAAAAAAGGAAAGTTCAAAGGGTAGTTAGATATAATTCTTAAATCCTAAGGAGGCCGGATCATGAAACCACGGGAGAGATTCCTTAAAGCCCTCAAAAGAGAAGAACCGGACAGGGTTCCCCAACTCGTCAGGATGGGGAAAGATATCAGTAACAGGCTTTCCTCAATTTTCGGTGTTTCAGGGCAGGAACTGGGACTCCGGATCGGTAACGATGCCATTGTATGTCAGGTGGGGATTAACGCTGTCATGGAGATGAGCAAGGGAGACCTTGAGGAGGGTGAAACATTCACTTCCGAGTGGGGCGTTGTCTACCAGCGCAAATCAGGCTTTAATAACCCCATAGAGTATCCCCTGAAAACCCGGGAAGACCTGAAACAATACGTCTTTCCCGACCCCCTTGCCCCCCATAGGATGGACGAAACCAGGGAAGTGATAGAAAAGTATCACCAGGATTATGCAGTTATCGTTGATCTTTCAAGCTCATTGTTTGAACCGTCAATGGCACACCTGAGGGGGATGGAGAATTTCCTCATGGACTGTTATGATGACCCGCAATGGGCTGGGTCACTCCTTGACGGACTGGCGGATTATTATATTCAATTAGGTATCAGAGCCGTAGATGAGGGGGTTGATATTCTCCGCATCGGAGATGATATAGGTGCACAGACCGGCATGTTGATACCCCCTGAATTATGGAGAAACCTGGTCAAGCCCAGGCTCAAGAGAATGATTGAGGCCTTCAGGAAGAATAACCCCCGGATAATAATCCTTTACCACTCCTGTGGTGACTTCAGCCCGATAATCGGAGACCTGGTAGAGATTGGAACGGAGTTTCTCAGTACAATGCAGCCTGTGGGGAATATGCATCTCGCCGAGATAAAAAAAGAGTTTGGTGGTCGTGTTGCATTCAAGGGAGGGCTGGATACACAGCAGCTCCTGCCCCACGGAACCCCGGAAGAGGTAAGGGAGGGTGTCAGGAATCTTCTTAAGACCTTGGCTCCCGGCGGTGGATACGTCTTCATGCCCGCCCACATGCTCTATCAGGACGTACCCACTGACAATATATGGGCTATGCTTGAGGCAGTAAAGGATTACGGGGCTTATCCCCTGAACATTTAGACCCTGTGGATAAACTACGGTCATCAGCCATTCCCGCAATCCCGAACGCATTCGGGAGTCGGGAATCCTTCTTAAAGCAACGATTCCCCGAACGCTTTCGGGGAAAGACGGAAAAACAACCGCTCTGCCCTATGCGCTCTGCGCTCTGCGCTTTGAACGATCAGGAAAATGCCGGAGTTATCATAGCCTGCAAAATCATGCAGTCGGAACTGGAGGCGATCCGTAAAGGTCAAAGTAACATCGATATACGTTATATCGACCAGGGATTACACAGCAGACCACAAAAGCTGGCCCCTCTCATTCAGGAGCAGATCGATCTGGTGGAGGGTTTTGCCTCGATGGTAGTCCTCGGATACGGACTCTGTTCCAATGGTCCGGCCGGTGTCACAGCACGGAGACAGGGCCTAATCGTTCCACGGAGTCATGACTGCATATCCTTTTCCCTTGGATCTCCGGATGCCTATCTTAAGGCCTTCAGGGAGAGACCGGGAACCTATTATCTCACCGCCGGATGGATTGAGCATAAAGTTGACCCCCTGGGTATTATGGACCTTAAGTACTCTCCCCGCCTGGGACATGAAACGGCCCTATGGGCCATGAAGGAGGAACTAAGAAATTACACCCACATCGCACTCATCGTAACGGGGCTTACGGAACCGGAACCGTTGCGTGAGAGGGCCATGGAGAACTGCAGGGTATTTGAAAAAGAGTATGAAGAAATAGATGGAAGTCCTGATTATCTGAAACGGCTGCTGCGGGGTCCATACTCTGATGAATACTTCATCTTTATCGAGCCCGGCAAAGAGATAACGCAGGAAATGTTCCTCTCCGCCATGAATCTCTGAAAAGCAGGACTGCCACAACAATTTTCGCCATATTGACAGTATATTAATCATCGTTGAGATAAATCACATCCCGGCAGTACAGTACAGGATAAAAGAAAAATTCGGTTTTCTGAGAAATACCTTGACAAACGGATCATTTTCCATTATATTATATCATGATATATTAGATATCAATATATTGTACCGTGAAATTACAAGACTGAATATATTCTACGATTACCTTGATTCTTGATTTAACTGCTTACCGGTCACATCTTTACGAGGATGCTGCCTGAATGCCACGCTCTGTGAACGGGCATGAGAGGCAACTATATAGAGTCTGTGTATAAAGTCGAACAGTTGTCGTTTTTCCGTCATTCCCCGAACGCTTTCGGGGAATCGTTCAAAGCGCAGAGCGCATAAGGCAGAGCGCATAGCGGTCGTTTTTCCGTCATTCCGGCTTGTCCGGAATCTGTCTTTAGAAGGATTCCCGACATGCTTCGCTTGCGGGAATGACAAATAACCGTTATTTAGGGTCTGTGTATAAACTGCCATTTTTTATTTTTGTCATGCCCGAAGTCTGTAGTCGGGTATCCGGAACTTATTGAAAAGACCGGATTCCGGCCTCCGCTTACTACATGCGGGGACAAGCTTAAGGACTACCGGAATGACGGATAAAGAGACTGACTTTAATACACGGACACCATATAACTAAAGAAATTATTCCTTATTTGGAAGCTCCGGCAGGCAGGGAGCTTCACTGGAAAACGGAAAAAGGAGGACGGTTATGTCAGCAGCTGGTCTTACCTCATCTATAGCGGAAATTAAGGGAGCAAAGAAGGTTCCAAGCTTTTGTTACATGTGCCCCTGGACGTGCCCTTCCGAGGTATACGTCAAGGATGGAAAGATAGTCTATGTTAAAGGACTGGACGGGTTACCCAATTTTGGAAGCAGGTGTGCAAAAGGTGCAGCAAGCTTCCAGGTAGTTGAAGATCCCGACCGGCTGAAATATCCAATGAAACGTATAAGTCCAAAAGGCACGGAACCCAAGTTCGAACGCATCTCCTGGGACGAGGCGTTCACTCTGATTGCCGAAAAACTTGCCGAGGTCAAGGAAAAGTACGGACCCGAAACGGTTGTCTCATTATACCATCACGATCCCAACAGTGTCTTTCTCCAGATTCTGCTGACCCAATTGTATGGAACTCCTAATTTTTACGGTCACACAGCGGGTTGTGAACAGGCACGACGCATGGCAACCCTGACCGTCTTTGGACACGTTTTCCCAATGTTGGACTTTGAGGACAGCCGTTATATCATGCTCTGGGGCATCAACCCCTTTGAGGCCATCGAGGCCCTGTGGGAAAATCGTGCGCTTTGCAATGCCCTGGGGAAAGGTGCAAAACTGGTGGTTGTGGACCCCAAGTTCACTCAGACTGCAGAACACGCAGATGAATGGATACCGATTAAGCCGGGCACCGACGGGGCAATGGCACTGGCTATGTGTTATACGATTATAGAAGAAAACCTCTACGACAAGCCTTTTGTAGATGAATGGACCAGCGGGTTCGATGAATTCAGCGGGCATCTGAAGGAAAAAGGTTATTCGCCTGAGTGGGCGGAAAAAATCACCGATGTCCCGGCCGATACTATTCGCCGGTTAGCCAGGGAACTGTCTATAAACAAACCGGCGATTGTCGAAACATTCAAGGGTCCGGGCAACTATACCAATGGTGCCGACGCCTGCAGGAGTATATACCTTCTGAATGTACTTACGGGGAACATAGACGGTCCCGGCAACCTCAATCTCAAGGACTGGGCACCTGTAGGTCCGCCGGTTATAATCCCTGAGGAAGCAATGGCCAAACCCGGCAAACCTCCCCTGCATGTTGCTATGGGATATCCCCTTGCCCCCGACCTCCCCACCGGAGCCCTGCCAAAGGCTGTAATACAGGGTGATCCATACCCGGTCAAGTTCCTGTTCCTCCATTCCCTGAACATTGTGATGAGTGATCCCAATACCGAACTTATCAAGGAGATGTTCAGGAAGTTGGATTTTGCCGTAACCATCGACCTTTTTATGAGCGAGACGGCCTTGGAATCAGATCTTGTGCTCCCCGATGCCTCTTTCTATGAGAGGGCGGAGATAAGACAGGGCCTTTACAAGGCCCCCCAGGCCATCCTGTGCCAGCCAGTTGTTGACCCCGTGGGTGAGAGTAAACCGATGTATGAAATAGTGAAGGGGATTGCGCGGAAGATGGGATACGGAGAGTTTTTTGCTTACGAGACATGGGAGGATTGGGCGGAAGTTGTTGTTCAGGGTCTTCCGGTTTCCCTGGAGGAATTCAGGAAAAAGGGTATCTGGACCGGGGAAAACAGATATTATAAATTTAAAGAGAACGGCTTTCCAACTCCTTCAAAAAAAATAGAGATATGGTCAAAGAACTTCGAGGAAAACGGTTTGAACCCGCTCCCGGAGTTCCGGGAACACAGCGTGATTCCCGATGATGACTACCCCCTGCAGTTAATCACATCCAAGCTGTCCATGCATAGTAATATACTGACCCAGAACAACCCCTACCTCATGGAGATCGTGGGTGAAAACTGGGTTGAGATCAACCCTGTAGACGCACGGAAGTATGGTGTCGAGGATGGCGATATGGTGGTCCTCGAGTCCCCCCACGGCAGCGCCGTCATACGAGTCCGTGTGATTGAAGGGGTTAAACCCGGGGTTGCCTGTGCACGGCACGACCACGGTTTCGGCAGATGGTCTCCCTATCTCTCTGTAGGATACGGGAAGGGGACCCACTTGAACAGCCTGATTGACAGCCAGATTGACCCTGTTTGTGGTGGTAATGCCTATAACGAACGCAAGGTCCGGATTCGGAGGGCTCAGTAAGTATTATGTTTTAAATAAACAGAAGGAGGTAAAAAATGAAAAAGAAAAGGGGATACGGAAGTAACTGGACGAGTTAGGCGCAGTTTCCTTAAGGTAAGCGGCTGTTGCACAGCCTTGGCCCTGGCTGGCCATACAGACATGGCTATAGCTAAAAAGCCGGCTGTGAGACCCCCCAAGGAGGATGCCGAGCTGGCGGAGTGGGCCAAGAACCGCTTCTTGACGCACTGGAACTGTTCTCAGGCTGTGCTGGAGGCTCTTGGCCCTAAGTACGGGCTTGATTACGAATTGGCAGTTAAAGTTGCCTGCCCCTTTGCGGCGGGTATGTGGAAGGGCAAGACCTGTGGTTCGTTCACCGCCGCCTACATGTCTGCCGGCATGGCCCATGGGGCAATCGGCAAGAAGGAAGACCACTTTGCCGTCAAGCCCGTTATGGACCGGGTGAAACAATTTGACAAGGCCCAAATGGCCAGGTTCGGTACCTTGGACTGTAGTAGCTTGCTGGGTTCAGACATGTCCACTCCGGAGGGCATCAAAGAGGCCTCCGGCAAAGGGATGTTTACAAAAGTATGCCCTAAAACCGTGATTGCGGCCGTTAATGAGGTGTTGAAGATCACCTGAACGATAATATTGGGAGGGACATACGTCATACGTATAGATATTATAGATAGTGTCTGTGTAATAAAATCATCGTGCCTGTCTGTCATTCCGGCGGTCCCTAAGCCGGAATGACAGACTTTTCAAACAGGTCTGGATGCCCGATTACAGACTTAGGGCATGACAGGAACAAAAAACAGTAATTCATAAACAGACTTATAGATAAGGAGACCCGGGAGTTATGCTTCACGTATGGAAATGAGTGCAGGTTTGGCTTTAAAGTCCCTGTTTCATTAAACATCCTGCACTCGGTGTTTCAAAGGAGGAAGATATGACAAAAGTTGGTTTCTATTTTGATAAAAACCGTTGCATTAAGTGTCATGCCTGTGAGGTGGCCTGTAAAGGATGGAACAACATCGAGATCGGTCCGCGATGGAGAACCGTCGTTAAGGTTGGTTCCGGAACGTATCCAAACGTCAGGAACATCAATGTATCACTTGCCTGTATGCACTGCGGGGACCCGCCCTGCAGCAGTGCCTGTCCGGTAAATGCCATTACAAAGGAGGTGCAGGACGGCAGGGTTGTCGTTGATCAGGCCAAGTGTATCGGTTGTGGTTTCTGCCTCTGGGCATGCCCTTTCAACGCACCCCAGATAGGCAAAGACGGAAAAATGTCAAAGTGTCATTTCTGTAAAGACAGACCTCTCGGACTGCCAAGGGCATGTGAGGAAATCTGCCCGACACAGGCTATCCGCTCCGGGACCATGGAGGAGCTGAACGAGCTGGTTCGTCAGGACTCGGCAAAGAGACTCATGGGTGGAGAGACGGAGCCTTCACTTATTATTGTGAAATAGATCACGGTGTAATTTTTGTGGAACATCTTCCGGGAGGAATGATGCAGCAAAGAAGAAATTATTACATAATAGGTTCCGTGCTCCTGTCAATTCTACTGGTACCCCTTTCCGGTTCCGGCATTATTTCTCTTAAGTGGGGCATAGTGCCTTTCTTTGGAGGGTCTGCCCTTATTGCAGTCTCTCTTTTGTGGTTGAGTTCCTGTATTTTTTCAAAAGAGATGAACTCCGGGTATATTTTACAGGTCTTCCGTTATATACTTACTGCAGGATTGATTACCTCTTTTTCCGGTCTGCTCCTCTTAAGTGGTTCATATATCAGATATGTTGCCATGGACCGGCTGTCGCCTCACTGGATACTCTTCTGGCCCCTGGTCTTGGTTGCATGTCTCATCTTTCTTGCCGGGATGTACAGGAAGATCATACAGGGAAACGTCGAGACATTTAAGCGCTGGGAGAGATTTATAAAACGGGAGGACAGGGAACCGCGTTCTTTTTTGAAAAACCTCTGGGAGGAGGTTATTTTACAAAAACAGTTACGACGGGAAAGCCATATCCGCTGGTTAAGACACGTTCTTATTTTCTGGGGATTTGTATCGCTTTGGCTTGTGGATTTTGCATTCGCTGTCATAACGAAATATCTCCCTATCTTCGGATGGCCGCCCCTGCCTAAGGATAGCGCTGTCAGAGTCGGCTTTGATTTCTTTCTCGACTTTTTCGGCCTGATGATCTTAACCGGTACCGCCGTTGCTTTGCTCTGGGGCCTTCGTGTTAGAAGGACTACGCAGAAGATATATACCGATACCCCTACTGCGGCTTTTCTTTTCATTGTTGCCTTTACCGGCTATCTTGTTGAAGGTCTACGACTTGCTGCACTCCCCTATGAACCTTACATGGGCTATTCCTTCCTCGGAAACTTTGTTGCATCATTCATACGTGGAACCGACCTCTCGTTTTCATCAATTCACAGGGGGCTCTGGCTGTTCCACGTGTTTATTTCCTGTGCATTTATTGCATATTTCCCTGTTAAAAGATTGGTGCATTCCTGCGCAACGCCTGTTGGAAAACTTATGCAGTCTCAAAAAACGATGTTGGATAAGAAAGTAAAGGGCGTCGTTAGCGGTCTTCTGAATCCGGAGGAATGAACCTCCCCGCCATCCCGATATTTCGGGATGGGATATCTTGTTGATCTCGTCTTTTTGGTTGATTTGGTTTGTTTGGTTAAAAACCTTTAAAGTCTCCCCTCTTTTGATGGGAGGGGATTGATTTAGATACGATTGTGAGTAGTTTTAAGAATTCCTATTGAGTAATATATCGTAATATATAAGGAACCCTATTGAATCGGTTGGGAGATAGATGAGAGAGAATGCCCGGGAAAAGACCCGTAATATCAGCGGGATTGTCAAGTTAATCATCTTTGCAGTATTGCTTGCAGTGATAATACTAACCGTTAAATTTACAGGACTTCAGGATTACCTTGACAAGGATAGACTTCAGTCCTGGATAGGAGGACTTGGTCCATGGGGACCGATTGTTTATATATTAATCTATCTGATAGGTCCCTCACTTTTTCTGCCGGGACTTCCGATCACCATCGCAGGCGGTGTTTTGTTCGGTCCGTTCCGGGGAGTTCTCTATACTATTTTTGCCGCCACCGGCGGAGCTTCCATAGCCTTTCTCATAGCCAGGTACCTGGGTAGAGAATGGGTAGCTGAGAGGATTAAAGGGACTAATCTCGAGAGATTGGATGTGGAGGTTGAACGACAGGGCTGGAAGATCGTTGCCTTCACCAGGCTGATTCCCATCTTTCCTTTTAACCTTCTAAATTATGCCTTTGGCCTGACGAATATAAAATTCCTTCATTATGCCATGACCTCCTTCATCTGCATGTTGCCTGCCACTATTGCCTATATTGTCTTCAGCAGCTCTCTCCTCGATCTCCTGAGAGGCAAGGTCTCGGTCCAACTAATTGTGGGAATCGTGCTTGTGGTAGTGATATCATTTATTCCTGTTTATTACAAAAAACGAAAATCATCATTAGGAAAAAACTGAATTAAGGAGATAAAATGTCAACTTTTGCCGGAGTTAAGAACAGGCTTATTGCAAAGGTCATTACACGCTTTCCTTCACTCTCAAAGCGCTTCGTCGATTCATACAAACCCCGCGAGAGCGAGGGTGATATCCCCTGGGTTTCCGTAAAAAAACCGCTCGGTGAGTGCACACTGGCCCTTGTTACAACATCAGGCGTGCACCACAGAGACCAGGAACCCTATGACATGAAAGACCCTGACGGCGATCCAACCTTTAGGGTAATCGACCTGTCAAGACCCCTGAATGACTTAATGATAACCCATGACTATTATGACCACTCGGACGCCGACAAGGATATCAACATCATATTTCCCGTTGAGAGGGTCCGGGAATTTGTGGAGGCCGGCATTATCGGTAAGCTCTCGGACACTGCATATGGTTTTATGGGGCATATTGACGGCCCCCACATTCAGACACTGATTCAGAAGAGCGCCCCTGAAATCGCACAAAGGCTTAAAAAGGACGACGTCGACATTGTCCTGCTGACCCCGGCCTGAGGCATCTGTAATCAGTCGGTAGGGCTGATACAGAGAGAAATAGAAAGCGCCGGTATCCCTACCGTAGGGATATCGATTGTGAGAAATTTCACAGAAAAGGTTAAACCTCCAAGATCTATATTTCTGAAGTGGCCCTTTGGCCACGTTCTTGGAGAACCGTTCAACGTTGCTCAGCAGCGAGCCGTACTGGTTCATGCCTTCCGGTGCCTGTACGAATCCCGATTACCGGGTGAGATTGTCGACATCCCTTTCAGATGGAGAAAAGAGACTTATGATCAATATAACGACCTTTCGGCAATAAGGATTTAGGTATCGAGGTTTATCGATGTATGAAATGTTCCGATGCCGTATTTTTTCAATTAGCCACGCTGCCGGGCATTGTCTGTATATATATTCTGTATATGAAGTCGAACAGATGTCGTTATTCCGTCATTCCGGCTTGTCCGGAATCTTTCTTTAAAAAGGATTCCCGACGTGCTTCGCTTGCGGGAATGACAAATGACTGTATAAAGTCGAACAGTTGTCGTTTTTCCGTCATTACGGCACAGTGTCATTCCGGCTTGTCCGGAATCGTTCAGAGCGCATAAGGCATAGCGGGTATTTTCATCATGGCTGATTTCCTTTTTTGTTTCCCCTCTTTGGCAAAGAGGGGATAGGGGAGATTATTTGAATGAAATTTTACCATAAAATCCCCCTCAATCTCCCTTTTTCAAAGGGGGAGGTAATATGAGGTGTTTTTTGAAAGAAGAATATGGCTTAAAAATATTGAGGGAACCCCCGGGCAATAAGGATTTGATGGACTCGTAAAAAGTCTGAAAAGGTGTTTTTTGTCATTCCCGTGGAAACGGGAATCCAGTTTTTTCAGAAGTTACACGCTTCCTGGATTCCCGCTTTCGCGGGAATGACGACTTTTTATGAAAATATAAAGACTTGACAAAATTATTTTATAATATTATTATAATCGATATATCAGTTATCGATATATCAGTCAACTGAAAAGGAGACATCTCAATGGATAAAATGAAGGAGCTTGCGGAAAAGGTCGAGAAAGGGAAAAACCAGGAGGTCCCCGCACTGGTTCAGGAGATTCTTGACGGTGGGGCAACCCCCTACGATGTTTTGCTGAACGGACTCCAGGCAGGACTTCTGATAATAGGCGAGAGGTTTAAGAAGGACGAATGTTTCATCCCCGAGGTCCTTCTTTCGGTACGAGCAATGAAGGCGGGCATGAAGATACTCGAACCTCTGCTGGCAGAGGCTGGTTCTGAACCTATAGCAAAGGTAGTGCTTGGTACTGTAAAGGATGACCTTCACGATATAGGAAAGAACATGGTGGGAATGATGCTTGAGGGATCAGGCTTTAAGGTGATAGATATCGGCATCAATGTATCGGAGTCGGCCTTTCTGGATGCAGTGATGAGGGAGGGGCCGGATATCCTGGCAATGTCTGCACTACTGAGCACAACAATGCCCTACCTGAAGACGACCATCGATACCTTAAAGGAACACGGTGTGCGTGATAAGATAAAGGTACTGGTTGGAGGTGCACCTGTCACTGAAGAGTATGCCTTGGAGTCCGGGGCGGACGGGTATGCGCCTGATTCCGCCCATGCCGTTGATAAGGCCAAGGAATTGATCATGCAGAAGATCTCAAAATAATAATAATAAAGGAGGACCAGGTTATGGGTGAAATGAGTTGCCGGGAAAGGGTATTAACTGCTTTAGAGCACAGAGAACCCGATCGCGTGCCCAGCAGTATTTGGTGTACTATCGATGCCTATAAAGCGATCAGAAGGAAACTCGGTCTGGAAGTAAAAGATACGTATCCCGTTGGTTCTACAACATGGACCCAGGATGTTCCTGCAGAAGAGGACGTAGTAGAAAAGTTTGGTGCCGATCTCATCCGTATCAATGTGAAGACGCCCGGTGGAAAGAGCTTGCAGGAAACCGATGAAGGTCTGCTTGTCGATGAATGGGGCGTTACCAGAAAACGTGTGGAATACGAAGGAGGTTCCTATCTGGACATAGTGAAGTATCCGCTTGAAGATGCAACTGAAGAGGATCTCGACGATTACCCCTGGCCTGACCCGACCGACCCTGCCGTAGTTGAAGGTCTGAGGGAAAGGGCACAATGGCTTCGCAAAAATACCCCCTACGCTATTCTTCTCCAGTGTGGCCGCGGAGGCATATTTGAGCAGGCAAAATATTTGCGCGGCTATGCAAAGATTTTTGAGGATTTTGTTGCTGAACCGGAATTCATACAAGCCCTTTTCAGAAAACTGCTTGCCGTTGAAAAGGAATTCAACCGCGTAGGACTCGAAGCTGCCGGGGAGTTTGTCGATATCATACGTCTGAGCCCGGAGGATCTGGCAAGTGAAAAACAGACTTTTTGTTCCCCCTCGATGTTCCGTGAGATGATCCTCCCCCATTACCGGGAATGCATCCATTATGTAAAGGGTTTATTCCATGAAAAAAATCCTGATGGTAAAATCGAATTCCATAGTTGCGGAGCTGTCTCTTATCCATTTATGGATGATCTCCTTGATTCCGGAATAGATATTTACGATTCCCTTGAGGTCAAGGTTAGGGAGGAAAGCAGGCCGGTACGTTTTAAGGAGAGATACGGGGACCGTCTTTCATTCCTTGGAGGAATTGACGTACAGTGGACCCTGCCTTTCGGCAAGCCGGAGGATGTGAGAAATGAAGTGCGGGAAAGGATCAGTGAGATGGCGCCGGGTGGAGGGTATATTCTCAGTTCTTCTCACAGGCTGACACCCGACTTTCCATTTGAGAATATCTCTGCTATGTATGAGGCTACAAGGGAGTTTGGCAAATATCCTATAAAGTAGCGGTATAACCTTAAACTATTTATGATAAAGGAGGAGGAGAAGTATGGATATTCTTAAAGAGCTTGAAGAGAATATTATAAAGGGGCGGTTCAAGGAGACGGAAGGCCTGGTCAAGACTGCGCTGGATCAGGGAAAAGGTGCTGATGAAATCATCCAGGAAGCCCTCTCAAGGGGGATAGACGAGGTTGGAAGGAGGTTTAAGAGCGACGAGTATTTTCTGCCCGAGGTCATGACATGCGCACGAGCGATGAATACGGCCCTATCCGTGCTTAAACCCTTTTTTACCGACCAGAAGAAGAATACGATAGGAACCTTTCTTATCGGGACCGTGGAAGGTGACCTGCACGACATAGGGAAAAATATCGTATCAATGATGATGGAGGCTTCGGGATTCAAGGTCTATGATATCGGAATTGATGTAAAACCGGATGTGTTTGTCCGTGAAATAAAGGAAAAATCCCCTGATCTTGTGGGAATATCAGCACTATTGACAATGACTATGCCTAAACAGAGAGAGACAATCAAGGCCTTTGAAGATGCCGGAATACGTGAGGACATCGTGATTCTTGTTGGCGGAGCCCCCGTTGATCAAAGTTGGGCTGATGAAATCGGGGCCGATGCATATGCCGAGGATGCTATTGAATGTGTTGAGAAATCAAAGGCATTTTTAGGAGTCGGTTAGGCGCCACCGGCTGTAACAGGAAGTTCAACAACGGCTCTTCAGACTTTTGTATGCCAATCCCCTCCCCCGATGGGAACACTCCCTGACCTTCACCTCTCTTTAAGTACAGGGGGGTAGGGCAGGGAGTGTTAAATGCATTTATTTAAGCTTTTAATACCCCCAGTCTCTGCTGAGGGGTTTCCTTATATCTACCCCCCTTCCTCTATATTATATATAGTGTCTGTCTATAAGTTGCCGTTTTTTATTCTTGTCATGTCCCGAAAGCGTTCGGGACATCCGGAACTTATTGAAAAGACCGGATTCCGCCTTAAGGACTGCCGGAATGACGGATAGAGAGACTGACTTTATACACAGACACTATATAGAGTCTGTGTATAAACTGTGTTGTTGTCATTCCCGTGAAAACGGGAATCCAGTAAAATCAAACGGTTCTGGATTTCGCCAGCAATTCACGGTGAAGGCAAATAAACAACCAACAAGCACTCGGGGCCCAAACATTTTTGGACAAATACTTTTCTCATGCAATTATCGCATACAATTCCTGTTTTATGATAAAGGTATGTTTAATAAAAGAGTAAAGAATCGTAAGGGAAAGTCACAGTTTGGACGCACCTATCCGCTAATCCTTTCAGGAGAAGGGACACAAAAAGAAGAATCTGAAAAGAGAGACAAATAGAAATCATCCATTCACAAAAACTCGGAAGGTTTAAGCAGCCGTCTTAACAATATTTCCCAGTCGGGGAATATTAGAATATGAATAGAAGCTCTCAGATGATCCCATAAATTTCTCTTGCTGCCAAACTTGACCCTGCATTGCTGATACAGTATGTCCGTCAATTCAAATATCTGATGAACAAAAAATGCCAAAAGATTTAAAAGAAAGAAATTCATGGAAAGGTTCTTTTTTCCATGTCCGTAATTGTGCTCTATATAATAACCCTGGTTCTTCAGGGTATTGAATGTCTCATTCTCTATCTTCCACCGGCACCTGCCGCCTCTGACAAGTTCTCTAACGTTTTCTTCTTTAATATTTATATCCGTTACCCAACTGTTACGATATGTTGTTTTCCCCTTGTCTATTATCCGGTATTCAAAATAGTTTACCCACAGGGTATCTTTGTTGCCGTTTAATGGAACTTCATTTATCCACTCATATTCATGAATACGGCCTTTTTTGTCTTTTACTTCCATCTTTGAGACTTCTTTAAGCTGCCTCTGCTCATTAACCCATTCCATAAGTATCTTGTGGTCTTCCGCCTTTGCCACCAGTATGTATCTCATCCTGTTTGCCTTTACCTCTTCTATAAATGGCTGCTTGCTGTGTAGACTGTCTGCAACTATGATTATCTTTAACCGGTGATGGGATTGCCTTATCTTTTTAATCAACCTCTTGCCTGCATTTATCTCGCAGTCCTGTTTTTCACTCCCATCCATGTTCTTTACTGCCTCAGGGGCAAAGGGGATTACCTGTCTCATATCCGGATGCATAAGCGCTGCCTGCACTATCTGATGTTCATATCTTACTTTTCCCTTTTTGCTTTCCTTCCGCAAACATCCCGGACAGCTTATCTCCTCTGAACTGAAATATCCTGTCCCATCCATCGAGGTTAGATAGTAGCCGTCCAGAAATCGATATTGCTGAAGATGTTTCCCTCTCTGTATTGCCATGAAAAACTCTTCAAATACAGGTTCAAGCTCTGTGCTGTCTACCTCGTCTATTACTTCTTTCATCTGAGAGTCTTTGGGTATGCTTTCTACCTGAAAGAGTGTCTTTAAATTGTTATTGTGTATGCCATCCTCTAACCTCTTTTGAAATTGAAGTAGGGAAGGATCCTGAAAATACATCATTGCAAATCCCGACATGAATACATCATGAATGGAGTGTCTTATCTTCTTGCTCTGCCTATGCTCCGATATGCTTTGCAGACACCCGGTAATCTTCTTGCGTAATGATCCAAATGACAGATGTTTCTTGATATGCATTGCAATACATAGTACTATATTCAGGGGTCAAAAGTCTAGAATTACTTTCCCTTTTAAATTCAAGGGGTTAGCGTGCTTCACTCGTGGGTATCATAAAAACTCTTTGTCTGTTGACTGATTTTGGCTGAGAATACCTTTGCGAAATTTTTTCCTCTTTCTTGCCAAACACCCTTATCTATTCTTGATCTTTGCCTTCACCGTGAATTGCTGACCTGACCCCTTTTCTTATTTTCTTTTCTTATTTCCTTTTCTTATTTTCTAGCTCTACAAAAATATTCCTTAAAAGTTTCTATGATTTGCTTTCGGCTAGTCGTAGAAGTAATTTTTCTCGCTAAAACAAGGAAATCTTCTACGGCAGCTCTACTTAGGGGTGTAGAGGCCCCCATAGGAAACCGAAGATCAGATGTCATTTGAAGAGGCATGATATTTTACCTTGCTGCATAACGTTTGCCTGAGCGGACGGCGCTTTTGCCGGTCCGCTCAAGGCGATGGTTAGTTCTTTGTCTTTCTTGGAGGAAATATCTTATTGTAAAACTTACCAGTGTTTTCTTCGTTTGTTAATAATTTCAAAAATTCAAGTGTATCTTTGCTTGCCACGCCTTTCTCTAAAATAATATTTGCGAGGATTCTCAGTCGCCTCAGTTGGCCTTGACCCTTTATTCGTCTCCTTAACACTTCATTCTTGAAAATAGCTCGCACAAAAGCTCCCGCAGCTTCGTTGTCAAATAAGGTAAACAATGTTTTAATGGTTGGTGCGGCCCCGTCGGAATAAAAGTCGGTACGAGAATATCTCATACTGTTGCCTTTATACCCCACGAATGTTTGAGTTATAGCAGAAACGTACTTAGGGATCATACTGCTTGGTATGTTGCTGCCTAATGACTCAAGATCTATGACTAGTTTAGACTCTTCATCCCAAGCATCAAGATTCTCTTCTAGTGCTGTGATTATCGGTTTATATATAATTTTTCTGCTTGCGGTGTTAACATATGTCATGGCACCAACGTTCTTCACAAATGATAATCCTCTTTGGATTCTATCTCGATTCCCTTCAACAATTTCTTTATCAAATCTTTTTCCAATTTTCTGCTTTACTTCCTTTTTGAGAATGCTCCATAGAATTGGCGAACAAAACTCGATATTTGCTCGTAGAGTCGTGGAGGTATTTTCATCAACATAAGTTGTGTAAAACCGATTGGCAAGTTCCATTTTATAGATAGCTGGTAAATCACTGAAAGCCTGCTCTACTGCGATTTCATTTCTGTCATAGTCCTCACTGTCCATTAGGGCAATATAAGTTGAGATATCAATGATTGAGGGTGGATACTCTTCTGATAAAACATATCTGTTACAATCTGATATTAGATTGAGAACCTTTACAATTGAAGGTTCGGTACTGCTCGGATGACCACAAAATATATTTCGAGTTTCTCTCGCTTGGTGAAGAAGCTTTTTAGCTTCCCAACTGAGGACTCCAATTTTGTATGCACCCTCAATTAGATCATGGTCGGTAACGAAATCTTGAAAGTCTTCATATTTGTCAATTTTTCTCTTGGGCTGGATTTCCTTGTTAAAAAGGTCGAGACTTCTATGGATAATTTTCTTCCTTAAATCATCCACCACCGCATTCCAATATGCCCCGATCGCACTTCTATAACCCTCTGCAGGAAGAACTTTTATCGCCTCAGCAAGATAAGGACAGTCTTGGGCTTCTTCACGAACATTTAGGAGTTCTTTGCGAAGCAGCAGCTTCTCTTCATTTCCCATCTTTGTCGTTCTTATTAAGTTCTGCTTTGCCATGATAACTTCCCTGATAATTAAAGGTTCTTGGAGCTAACGCGGGAGCTGAGCTGCACGGCCTGAGTCAAAAAGCGCAAAGCGCTTTTTAAAGGCGAAAGGACGTGACAGCTCCAGCGTCTTGTTGGCACGAGCGAATCAGCGCTCAAGCCAACGCTTCATTAATCCCTTTAATTTTTGCACAATCCCTCCTCATGGTTCAAGCCAACAGGGCGGTGGAGCTATAAGCTCAGCTCCCGCGTTGGCGCCGAGCGCAGCGAGGTGCCAACGCCTGCATGAGTGATGCGGTGCCTGAAGCATACTCTCATGCTAAAAAGATAATTCTTACTTCTTACTCTATAAACAACCCAATCCAATATCTGCGGTACTGCATTCACTCC
>BDTA01000012.1 GCA_002897935.1 bacterium BMS3Abin08 | reverse complement strand
ATAATGCATCACAATCCGTACAGATAAAGCTCTTAAGGGTCCTTCAGGATGGAACGATAATGAGGGTTGGAGGTGTTGAGCCGTTTGAGGTTGATATCCGCATACTGGCGGCTTCCAATTCCGATCTCAAAAAAGAGGTTGAGACCGGTAAATTCAGAAAAGACCTCTTATACCGCCTGAATGTAACTATAATAGACATCCCGCCTCTCAGAAACAGGAAGGATGATATCCCGATACTGGCTTATCATTTTTTAAATAAATATAACCAGCGATTCTCCAGGAAGATTAAAGCCTTCCGTCCGGACACAATGGAATTGCTGCTAAACTATTCATGGCCGGGAAATGTGAGAGAGCTTGAAAATGTTGTTGAACATGCAGTGATTATTACCCAGCCTCAACAGGATATCGCACCGGAACATCTTTCCATGGACATAAGGAAGGGACAGCAAAGCGTTCTCCCCGTTCCCTCCTCTTTTATGCGTCTCGATGATATGGAACAAACCTTAATCCAGCAGGCATTATTAATGTCCAACGGTCATAAGGCGCAAGCCGCCAAAGCCCTCGGTATCAGCACCGCTACGCTCTGGAGAAAATTGAAAAAACTCCGGATTGGATAATACAGTGCATTTCAAAATGAAAGAACCTTTCATTTTGAAATGCACTGTTAGTATCGGCATACCTGTTTCTTTTTGGCTCAACACACCTGATTAGTTACTAATAATTCTTTTTATTCGAGTCGTTATAGTATTTAGGCAAACCTCAATCCCATCCTGGTATCCTTCTTGCTTTTCTAACTATCAAAAGAGAAATTCTCCCTATACAGGCAAAACACTCTAATCACTAATCAGGCTTCGCCGGTATAGAGGAGAACAAAGAAAAAAACTTTTGGGAGTGTAATGGGCCAACTTACTTTGGAAGGGGAAACCCCTGTCTTTAGACCATTCCGAGGGCAAAGATCACCGGAAGAAAAAATACAAAGTAAAACGCGGAATGATAACATTGGTATTGTTTCCATTGGTGGATTAGATAAGGAACTGATCAACCGGATCGGAGACAATATCAGCCAGACCTTCAACGCAAGGATAAGCATTACAAACACTCATTTCCCCCCTTGTTCACATTATATCCAGAAAGAGGGACAGTATCCTGCGAGTGCGTTTATTGAATATCTTAAAACCATACCTAACGGCTGCAACAAAGTTCTTGGTATCACTGACACTGACTTATCATACCCGGGGTTAAATTACGTTTTTGGTCTTTCCGACCCGGCATCACAAGTCTCCATTATTTCTATAACCCGTTTCAAAGGGAAAAACGGTCTTCTTTCATCAAGGCAGAAAATGATCGAAAGGGCAATCAAGACAACTATCCATGAATTGGGTCATACATATGGGCTTTCGCACTGTAAGGACCATAGGTGCGTTATGTTTTTCTCTTTCAACCTATTGGATACGGATTACAAAGGCAAGGATTTCTGTTTGAAGTGCAACAGGGAATTACATAAGGTATTAAACACTGTTTAAGACAAAAAAGGAATATGCAAATGTCTGAAGATACAAAAGGGGATATATAGCAATGGTGAAAGAAAGGAAGCACGTTTTATGGATTATTATTTTACTTGCAGGAATTGTATTGTATGGAGGAGAGGTCATTCCCCTTAACATAAGCCTGGATGGATATACAAAAACGGATATAGCTGCTGCGGCAGATGCAGCAGAGGTTCCATTTTCCAGGTTTGTATGGTATCCGAGCAGGTCCGGCATTAAGAGGGCTCAGATATCTTATAGCGTAACCAAAACCCTGCGGTTCGATTTCATTATTAACAAGAAAACCGATATCTCAGAAGTAAAGTTTGGTATCCCGAGAAGTTATGCAAAAATGGGCATCAGAATTGAGCCTAATAAGGTTGCTCTAAGTAATGGGAAAGCAGGGTCGAAGGCTGTCTTTGAAATTCCGCAGGGAATCCCTATCGGAAGGTTCGACATGCTGGTCGTTGCCGTAGATGCCAAAACAGGCAAGGTGATCGGAAAAGGGAAAATACCGTTCATTTTAGTGCCGGCCGGCGGGGATTGATCGGGTCCGCATCACTTTGTCGATCAAACAACGGAAGGAGGATAAAGATGTCTCAAAGTGTAAAAGGGGGTCTTACATTGCATTGGTTGTGGGCCGCGGTTGTAATGGCATATCTGGCCCTGGGATTTATGTTGCCGCCTCTGGATAAACCCATGAAAGAACTGAGTAAGACAAAGATGCATGTGGTTAGCCCCGAGGAGCAGAAGAAGCAGGAATCAGACATTGTATTTTAACTGTAAAATTCAACGGGCTAAAGGATTGGAGATCAGTTGATGACTGAAAATATAGCAGCAGCCGTCAGGAAACTCGTTGTTCCCGTAGTGTTCTTAACTGCTATCGCAGGTGTACAGCCTGATATCCCTTTAGGCCATATTGGAACACAGGTAGCTGAAGCTAAGGATGTGGATGCCTCTACCCATGCTCCAAAAGTAGAGTTTCAATGGTATCCGACTATACCCGGGAAAACGGTGCAGGAGGTTACCACCGAGACGGAAGTTGCCATCCCGTTTAAGTTCAGAATCAAGGAGCGGGTATCCCTGGTTATATTCACAATTTCTAAAGAATACAGGGCCTTCGGAATCAGAATAGTCAAAAGAACGGCTCATGTCAGGGAAGGTGCTGCCATCTCTAAAGTCGATTTTAATGTGCCGGGAGGAATGCCCCTCGGCAGACACAGTCTTGTCATCCGGGTGATAGATTCAGATACCGGAAAAGAAATTGGTCAGGGAGAAATACCTTTTATTCTTTTACCATCGGGTATTGAATGTCTGTGTTGAAACTTAAGTCCGCCGGTTAGACAGTGTACAGCAAAAAATAACATCAGGAGGAAATGATGCAAAAAAGTTTTAAAGCTCTGTTGCTATCAATCTTCATACTCTCAGCTCTTCTTATTATTGGGACAGGAGAGGTTTTTTCCCCAAACAGCAGTCCAGGCGAATTTATAAAACTGGGCGTGTCGACAGTGGCAAATGCAGCGGAAACCCCCTCTGTCGAATTTGCCTGGCATGCTAACAGACCGGGCATAAAGACGGCTCAAATAGCGCTTGGAAGAGCTACAACTCTCAGCTTTGAGTTCATCCTCAAAGGGCAATTCGATGTCTCGCAGATAAAGTTTGGAATACCGAGAGAATTTGTAAAGATGGGTATTCAAATTGACCCCAAGGTGGTTGATGTAATCAAAGGGGAAGCGAGGTCAAAGGCAATCTTTGCAGTACCGCCGGGTATGCCGCTCGGGAAGTTCGATATGTTAATAGTTGCCGTGGATGCAAAAACAGGCAAGAAGATCGGGACAGGTAAAATACCGTTCATGTTACTGCCTGCCGGTGTAGGCGGCTGTTAAAAAAAGCAAATAAGGAGGTATTCACTTAATGGAGGAATTTGGTATAAAGGGCTGGCTGAAATCATGGTATAAACAGTTTTTCATGCAGAAATGGCCTCTCTGGATAGCCGCCGTATACATGGCTATTTCAGGAATAATCGCATATGGTGTTGCCACCTGGTCTCTTGCAAGAACAGTGAGCGGTAGTAATCCATATGACCAGGCAAAACCACTTGGTACCTTTCTTGGATTAAAAGAGCTTGGAGGCATAATAAATAACTGGTTGGGCCATATAGGACTCCCCCATTATCCATTTGCCGGCTATATCTGGCCGGATGGAACAATTAATTTTTTCAGACAGTATCCAAATCCACTCCTCGAACCCACAGCAGGCACCATGCTCGGCATACTTTTTGGAGGACTTATAGCAGCACTGCTCGCAAAAGAATTTGCTCTTAAGGTTCCTCTTGACAAGAGTGAATACCTGCTTGCACTCTCGGGGGGGATACTAATGGGCGTAGGTGCTGTATTCATGTTTGGTTGTCCTCTGGTAAGCACTACGAATATTGGAGCCATGGGTATCCAGGCTATTGAGATGGTCCTGGGCATGACTATAGGTTCATTTTTCGGAGCAAAGCTGATCATATGGCTTGAAAAACGACGATTGTCAGCCATAGCGTGCAAAGCTGATGGAGCAGGATACAAACCCTTGATGCTTTTTGAAAAAACAAAAACAGTATGGCCCACACTGCCGGAAAATGCAGACGGCGGCGAACCCTGGGGGATAAGATACCAGCCGTATCTGGGATGTGCTTTGATCCTGGTAATGGTTTTTACACTTTTCCGATTCTCCCATATAGGGTATCCCGCACTTGCACTTTCCTTTGCAGCTGCAACACTCACAGGTTTTGCCATGCAAAGGGGCGGCATGTGTTTTGCCTACGCATACCGTGAACCGTTCCTTTCAGGCTTTGCCGATATGTTCAGGGCCATGGCCCTGCTTTATATATTATTGATTATCGGCTTTCTGCCTATGAAACTCCTTGGTTCGGTAAACCCGGACCTCGCCTATGCCGAGATATTTGCAATCAGCCCTGCAGGAATCGGCGTACTGCTGGGAGCCATACTCTTTGGTATAGGTATGGCACTCAACGGCGCATGTGTAAGCGACAGTCTTTGGAGGACGGCAGAGGGACAGGTGAAGATATGGGTAGGTCTGGTCACTCTCATCTGTGTTTCATCATGGCTTATTCCGATGAGAGAGGCGACATGGTTTAAGAACATATTTGCACCCTATGGGTCCAAGAATATAAGAGATGTGTATCTGCCGCAAATCTTTGGCAGCTATCCTATATCGGTCGCTTTTACTATAGGTGTAATCATATTCTGGGCACTGATGATGACATGGTTTAGTGGCAGAACATTCAAGAAATATATGGAGGAATAACAGACATAGGGGTTAGCATGCTGTAAAAAACATCGATATCCTGATTTTCTTAAGAAAGGAGCTAATATGGCAACTAATATCAAGATTGATAATGAATTGGACGTGAAGGGGTTTGTATGCCCGAGGCCGATGGTTATGACCATGAATATACTAAAAAAAATGGAATCAGGGCAAACCCTGAAACTCATAGCCAACGACAGCAGTACGAAGCACTCGATTCCAGCTCTGTGTGAACGGGCTGGATATAAACTCATCGAGGAAACCGACGAGGGGGGGGAAGTCATTTTTGTTATCCAGAAATAGCAGCGTGGCTCTTACTTGTGTAAGCAACTAATTCATTAAACGAAAGGAGGTAAAGATGTTTAAAAATTTTTCCAGAAGGACTCGTCTGATCCTGTTCGGTGTTTTGCTTATTCTACCCATGGTTCTTCAAGGGTGCGGTGGAAATAGCGGCTATGATTCTCCATCCACTACCGAAAGTTCCACTGCAATGTCCGCTGATACCATGAAGAGCTGGGTTGATGGCGGAGATGTAAACGGTACGGGGTACAACGGGGTGGTAATACTTGATGTTACTACCCAGACGGCCTATGAATCCGGACATATTCCGGGTGCTCAGTTTCTGAACCGGTCGGATATACTCCCTGTACGCTCAGAAGGTATAGTACCTTCCGTAAATATGGTACTTGATGGTCCGTCCATGGATGCGCTTATCAAGAAATACGGAATTGACAAGAATACCACTATTGTCTTTACCGGTTCAGGATCCTCATTTTGGGATTATATGTGGGTTGGAAGGGCCTATTTCAACTTCCGCTACTGGGGATTCCCAAAGAGCAGGTTAAAGGTTCTTAACGGACTGAACGGCGCCTACAGAGAAAAATACGGCCTTTCCACTGAACCGGCTCCTTCTATTATTCCTTCAACCTACAGTGTAAAGAACAACCCGTCGTTCAGGAGTGACCTGCGGGTATCATTGCAGGAAATGATGGATGTTGCAGACGGCAAGGTCCCCAGTGCATTGGTAATTGACGGCAGAGGGGGCAATGGATATTATTCGGGCGGATCCACGGGGACAGCTTCGTATGATGGAGACCCTAAGAAAACAAAAGGAGTATTTGACTCCAAAGCGGGTTCATGGGGGGATATCTGTACTTATCTGGAAGCTGCCGGATTGACATCTCCCCCATGCGAGCCATCCCCCACAGCAGGGGATTACGTAGCCTTTGAAGGTCATATCAGGGATGGCAAGGCCATATGGTTTGCTGATCTTTTTGAAAAAGTAGAGACAACAGACCCCAGCAGTGCGACGTTCTCATATTACCGCTTCCTACCGAAAAACGACATGGCCGCCTTGCTGACGACCGAGACAGGCTTAGACAGCACTAAGGTCGCATATGTGCACTGCAGGACCGGCATGATATCCTCCGCAATGTTCGTTGCAATAGACGCCAACCTCGGCTGGCCGGTAGAAAATTATGATGGTTCATGGAGCCAATGGGGACAGCTTGCAGGAGTAACAAACGGCGGGATCCTGCCTGATGACTCCAAGTGGAGGACTGATATCCCCTCACGCACTGAAAATCTTTACTTCAACACCACCAGTGGAGCGACAATAGAAAACCCAGCCGATGGCGGATCTGTAAATCCCTATGACACTTCCGCAAATAAGATCGAAGAAAAGGACAAGGCATATTTCGAATCCGGCTCAGGTGGAGGAACCGGCACTGGAGGCCCTCCCCCTAAGGTTGGATGTTAGCGGATAATACAGGCATCCAATGAACCAAAACTTAATATTTTACAATAAAATAGGAGACCGGTAATGAAAATAAAATCAGGGTATATCATTCTACTGATAGTTTTTGCAGCTTTACTCAGCATCGGGATACCGAATGCACAGGCATTCAAGCCGTTTGTAATCGGTGACCAGGGGGCGTTTCTGAAATTGGATTTTCAGGGACAGCTTTACGGTGTATGGAGGGATACCGGATCGGGTGCCGATAAAACCTCCGGCACAGCAAATATCTACTTCAGGAGAAACAGGCTGACCTTCTGGGGACACGGCACGGATAAATACGGGGCCATCGTCCAGATAGAGTATGCAGGTGAGCGAAGGATCTCACCCTTAACGGTAAACAGCGAACCCGGCAAGGATTTCTATCTCCTCGATGCCTATTTCATGGCCGACTTCAGCAACAGTTTCAGGATATATGCGGGAAAACAGAAGATACAGTTAACAAGAGAAAATCTCGAAGACTGCTTTGAGCCTTTGAGCATTGACCGCTCTGTCTTTATCTATACCCCCTTCAAGCATAGCAGGGACACCGGTGTAACGGTATGGGGGAATATTCCTTCAGCCAAGATGCAATACAGGCTACAAGTATCGGAAGGGTACAACAGCGGTGAATCCCCCAAGAGCAACCTGATGTACACGGGACGTGTGCACGTCTCCGTGTTGGACCCTGAATATGCATTTGGATATAAGGGAACATATCTGGGGAAGAAGAAGGTTCTGACCTTTGGTGCAGGCGTACAATACCAACCCGATGCAGTCTACAGCGATGTTATCGCCAAAACCGGTGTAAAAAGCTATTCAGCATGGACCGCCGACTTGTTCTTCGAGTATCCGTTTAAGATAGGTTCCCTTACACTATCGGCAGCCTATCTTAAAACAGATTTTAATGAGGCATATAAAGGGAGTAATCCGGACTCTGAAAGCCTCGGGATAGACGGAGCCAAAAAGGGATGGTACGTAAAGACAGGTTTTCTGTTTCCTCAAAAGATCGGTCCGGGACAGCTGCAGCCGTTTATCCGGTATGAGACATGGGACTTTGCCCAACTGGAGAATGTGCTTGACCAGAAGATCAAGTGGATCGGAGCAGGAGTTAACTACTTTATCTACGGAGAGAGGTTCAGGATAACCGTTGAGTATTCCAATACAGACTTTGATAAAGAATTAAATCCACAGTCCGTTGATTTCAATACTGTATCCACTATGCTTCAGTACAGGTTCTGAACCTGTCAAGGCATAGCATAAAATAAGAGATTCTTAACCCTCCTATTTTGCAAGGGGCTGAAATACAGCCCCTTTTTTTTTGGGTTCATCACCTGAATTGCCGGACTTCTTCATATTCCCTTCAAAGTTTAGAGTTATAGTAAAAAAGAACAAACACTAAAAAAATCTTTGCTCTTTGCAAACAAGCGAGAGCTGAACCAGGCTTTTTGCATGATAAAGCACGCGGATGCCAAACTATGAATAACACTATATTTGGTTTATCAAAAAAACGTTTAACTCTATTGTTCGGCACTCTGATAGTTTTTAATGCAGCAGCATGGTTATCTTTAATAGGTTTATACAGTACAACGGATGCAAGTCTACTCGGTATTGGTGCATTAGCCTATTGGTTTGGATTGCGCCATGCGTTTGATGCTGATCATATTGCTGCAATAGATAATGTTACGCGTAAATTAAGGCAAAGTGGTCAAAAACCGGTTGCCGTGGGTTTCTTTTTTTCTTTAGGGCATTCAACTGTTGTTATTTTATTATCTCTTGGTTTAGTTTTAGCTATCAGAGCAACAAAAAGCAATATGCCGTTCCTTGAGCATTGGGGAAAAACAATCGGAACGATGGTCTCAGCAGGGTTTTTAACATTAATAGGTTTACTGAACCTTGTTATATTCTACAAGTTGTGGCAAAGTTTTAAGAATTATAAAAGTAACGGTGTTATAAACAATGAGGAACTCGAAGAATTACTCAACAAACGTGGATTTATATCAAGAATATTTCGTTTTTTTTATCATTATATTGACCGTAGCTGGAAAATGTACCCTGTTGGTTTTCTTTTTGGCCTGGGTTTCGATACAGCTACGGAAGTAGCCGTACTGGGCATATCAGCAGCAATGGCACAAAGTGGTAATTTACCTATATGGAGCATTATGATCTTCCCGCTTCTTTTTACAGCAGGCATGAGTTTGTTGGACTCATCGGATGGCGTCATAATGCTAAAGGCTTATGATTGGGCTATGGTGGATGCTATACGCAAAATCTTTTTCAATATGACAATCACAGGTGCATCTGTGTTTGTAGCGCTGCTTATAGGGACTATTGAGTGGGTACAGGTGATATCTTCTCATTTTGGATGGAACGGCAGCGTTTTTATTTTTTTAAACACCTTAGATTTTGCCATTTTAGGTGTTTTCGTTGTGGGTTTCATGCTTTTTATATGGTTTTTAGCATATCTCTACTATAGCAGAGTATTAAAAAGCGTATAATTGCAAATCCGGTAGTGATTGAAGCGCAGCAAACAAACTGAAAGGAGACCCGAACCAATGTTTACCGGAATCAAAAACTTGTCGCTGTTTGTCTTTACCTCCCTCGCATTGCTTGTGACCGCCTGCTCGCAGACGCCATCCACAAAGGCACTGTCTGCCGCCGGGTCAAGACCGGGGATGTTTCCCAAAAATGCCTATGCCAACATCACCGTAAAGCAACTGGCGCAGATGCTGCCGGCCAAGGATGCCCCTATCGTTCTGTACTGCCGCAGTGCGCGCATGAGCACGGCAGCGGCCAAGACCCTATCCGGACTGGGGTACACCAACGTCATGACGCTGGACGGCGGTTTCAATGCCTGGAAAGCAGCCGGCTACAAGCTGTTGAATAAAGGATAGGACGTGGGAACTGATTGAGACCATCCCGGGTACAGGGAACAGTTCGCTACCGACCGATTTGACGTATTTTCTTACTACTTGGGACAGAAACCGATATGAAAGAGATTGATCACCGCCAGACCGCCATCACCCGAAAACGGTATGACCGCATCGCGCCGTTCTTTGACCTTATGGAGCTGTTCAGCGAGCGGTCGGCTATCCAGGAGTGGCGCCGCCTGCTCTGGTCGCATGTACCGACCGGACGTGTCCTCGAAGTGGGAGTAGGAACAGGAAAAAATATTTCCTTCTATCCGCCCGGTGTCCGCGTCACGGCGGTGGATCTGAGCGAGCGTATGTTGCAGCGTGCCAAGAAACGCGCACGCGAACAGGGCCTGGACGTCGACCTGCGGCAGATGGACGCCCAGCGCCTGACATTCCCCGACGACACCTTCGACTTCGCCGTGACCACCTTCGTGTTCTGTTCCGTGCCCGATCCAGTGCAAGGTTTGCGCGAGCTGGGCCGCGTGGTCCGACCGGACGGTGACATCTGGCTTCTGGAACACGTGAGGGTGAACCGGCCAATAGTGGGTCTGCTGATGGACCTGCTCAACCCCATCGTTGTGCGCATCATGGGGGCCAACATCAATCGGCGCACGGTGGAGAATGTGCGCAGGGCAGGACTGGAGATTGTGGGAGTAGAAAACCTCAAGGGTGCCCTGGTGAAGCTGATTCACGCGCGCCCGGCAGAGGGCAGATCGGAGGAGCCATGAAGAAGAGCACCGGCAAACCGTTTTGCGTGGTACCGGCCGACGACCACGCCGCCGTCCACCGTCCACAAGGTAATCCGTTAGTTTCCGGAAGATGCTGCTGACATCACTGTGGTAGCCGGGGCAACGAACGGCCGGGAGGCGCTACAAGCCTTCATCTCCCCACTGTAGTTGTAAAAAAAAGGGCAGTCCTGCATTTATCCGCCCTCTGGAGTATAACTCATTCCGGAGGCTCTGTCTCATAGACCTCCCACAGTGGTATAGCTATTTCTTCAAAGGCCTTTAGCTTCATAATCTCTTTTGGACCGAATATATCCGGAAGTCCATAAGAGCCCTCATCATCAAGGACATACCTCTCCACATACTGTTCAGTTGGATCTATGATTATGTATTCCCTTACCCCAACCCTCTCATACAGCAGCCTCTTCTCCCGCTTGTCCTTAAGCGCAGTGTTTGGTGAAAGCACCTCGGCCACAAGATCAGGCACGCCCTGAATGTTCTGCTCGGTTATCTTCTTTTCATCACAGACAACAAGGACATCAGGCTGAACCACATCATGTTCTGAAAGCACTACATCGGTAGGAGCAATAAAGACAGTACATCTTTCCGGCAATCTTTTATGTGTTGACAGGAATATATTTATTCTATTTACAACCCGCTGGTGTCTTATCCCGGGAGCAGGGCTCATATTGTATGCATCGCCACCTATTATCTCCCACCTTTCCTCATCAGGCCATGCAAGATAATCCTTATAAGTATATCTCTTTTTTATCTTCTCTGCAAGTGGCATGTCCTTATTTTAACATATAAGCTCAAGGAATGCATTTCCCAATACTGCCAATAGAAAACCCGTCTAAATCCATATCTCTATTGCTATTTCAGGGGCATTTTATTATGTAAAATGCAGGATCAGAAGTTCACATCTTAAAAGTTAAACCTATGCTTTTTGATCCTGTATAGAGTCTGTCTCTCTATCTGTCATTCCGGTAGTCCTTAAGCTTGTTCCCGTATGTAGTAAGCGGAGGCTGGAATCTATTCTTTTCAATAAGTTCCGGATGTCCCGAATGCTTTCGGGACATGACTAAAAATAAAAAATGGCAGTTTATACACAGACTCTGTTCAGCCACAGAAGACACAGAGGTCTCTGAGAAAGAAAAGTTGCTTTTGATGAAAAACGGCACTCAACAGGCAGATAACATCAGCTAAAAGATCGACATCCAAATCCGCCGAGGCGGACTTCTTTCAGCCTTGAACGTTAAATGAACTTATAACTGCTTGTTAGAGAGTGAAGCTCCCCAATCAAAGATCGGGGCATTCAGCTGGCATCCTCGTAAAGGGACGTGGTAAGATTATTAATAATATGAGGAAGTGCTAAGAATGGGTGGAATAAAAGAGCAGGTAATACAAATGATTCAGGATCTTCCAGAAGATGTTACTATTGATGAGATTATGGTCACTACGAGCTGCTTCTAATACTGACAATCGCAATGGTCTCTGCGCTATTTATATCAGTCTGCAGTGCAGATGACAATGTGCTCACCCAGGGTCGTCAGTACAACCCCTCAAAACGTGGCACAAGACGTTGACCCCTCATTAACTGCGCTCTTGGTGATCTTTAATAAACCGATGATGGTTAAAAGCTGGTCGTGGTGCTATGAAGATGTGAAACCGCATAGATTCAGCTTCAAAACGAGATAAAAAACTACAGATATTGCAAGGATACCATGACTGAACGATATCGACACACCCAGACAGGATACGTTACTATAGTCTCCTTAGTGGTGGGCATTTTGTTTGTTGCCTATCTCATGACTGTTTATGGTTTCAACTGGATTGCCCTCATAGTCATCCTTATCCTCGGAGCCTCTATTGTGTTATTCGCCTCACTGACTGTGGTAATTGACGGAGATACTCTTGAAATACGGTTTGGCCCGGGGCTTATCCGAAAGAAGTTCCTGCTGAGAGATATCGAGTCATGCCGGGTCGTTAAGAGCCCCTGGTACTATGGCTGGGGAATTCGACTCACACCCCATGGTTGGCTCTATACCGTTTCCGGCTCTTACGCCGTTGAGCTTAAGATGAAAAACGGAAAGAAATATCGAATCGGCACTGACGTCCCAAAGGACCTTGAAAAAGCCATTCGGCAATCTATTGGAAAAACGGGGAAATGATCGGGACGGACTTTGTTATTGCATACTATGCATAACTTATTCTACTTTGGGCATAATAATATGATCCAAGATACGCTACACGTAAGGGCCTTGCCATTTAGTATTTTTTTCACAGCCTGTCATCTCTTGTCAAGTGTGTAGACTTGACCCCTCTTTTCACACTTTGGTTGCCTGTCTCCCTTACTTATATAGCCTCAAAAATTCCTCAACTGTAAGCCCTGCCTTTGCTATCTGGTCTCTTAACAATCCTTGCTTTACAGGTTTCCCTTTGTGTACAGGAATTGAGAGTATATGCTTATTGCCATCTTTAGTGAGTTTTACATGACTACCTTTCTGGCCTCTTACTGTCCATCCAGCCCTCTCAAAAGCCTTTACAACTCTGTCAGGCTTCAGGTTATGTAGACTGCTCATGAAGCCTTCTTAATCCTCTTTCCGGACTTCCTGCCTTCCTCTAAAACCTCAAGATGTCCCTCTATTGCATCCTTTATCATCTCAAGGGCCTCCTCTACTGTGTCACCCTGTGAGGCACATCCGGGCAGGGATGGACATTCTACCCAGTAACCACCGTCCTCGGTATCGGGATGAAGGATAACAGGGTATTTCTTGCCCCTAATCGTAACCTCGTACTTCCTTTCTTTCTGTAAAGCTATAACTTCGCCCTTAAGGTCTTCCACAATCTCACCCAGCGCAATTGAGAATACAACCTGGACACTCTTCAGGGTATCAATAATCTT
Organism: bacterium BMS3Abin08; assembly: GCA_002897935.1. Classification (NCBI taxonomy): domain Bacteria; species bacterium BMS3Abin08. Next base: position 1,522 of record BDTA01000012.1, on the reverse strand, counting down.
TTTCTTATTCCTGGTAAGCACAAAGATTGTTTCTCCATCTGTTAAAAACCTGAGTTCTGAAAGAGGCTTTTCCACTTCAGGCATATTCTTTTTGAGATAGGTTATGGCTTTCCTTATCTTCTGAAGACTTATGCCTTTATCCAACAGTGTCCTGGCAACCCTCATCTGAATAAGGTCAGTGAAAGAGTAAAGTCTTATAGAGCCATATCCTGCGGCTTCCCTTACAGAGGGTTTTATAAAATGCGTTCTGTCCCAATAATCAATCTGCCTTACACTTAACCCTGTGATTTTTGATACAGCCTTAGTGTTAAAGTTCAATGCATGTCACCTCTTTAATTTTATTAATTACACTTATGTATTTAAAATAACAAAACACATAGATTAAATCAAGTTAAACAATTGGGAAATTTGGGGACGTTGTTACACACTATGCAAAACTTATGCATTATTTAGTTTCTCACCTCGCGCAATTGCACGTGTAACTGTGGACGTAGCTACCCCTAAGTGTCTCGCTATTTCAGCAGTAGACAAGCCCAATTCCTCTATGCTCCTATAGGCTATTAATGCACGGGTTTGACTCACTTTGTTCCGGCGGCTACCACCTTTTAGTTCTTTGACACTTACCTGCCTCTTTTTACATTCTTCCTTGATTATGTCTGTAATACTCTTGCCTGAAAAACGTATCCTTAACTGTCGAATCTCTTTTTCTTCCGCTTCCTTCAGTATATTATGTACAAAATCACCCTCTCCCAGAATCCTTTCGTCAAATTCTCCTTTTTGTCCTTTTCTCCTCATGGATAATACCTGCGACCATCCACCAAGACTACGAATTAACCCACCTCCTGTTAACTCTGAACCATACTTTATATTTACCCCTTCTTCTGTAAATCTTCGATAGGCCTTTCTCGCCGCTTTTTTCTTCGTCCCGAATTGGGCTAAAACATACTCCGTATCCATCCATTGACATTTACTCTTTCCCATAACCGCACTGTGGCCACTCCAGGGATAGGTGTTTAATGTTTCAACATCTCTGACATTACCAGCCCTTATGGGGTTAAGGTGTATATATCTTATCAATGCCAACAAGTATCTGTCCTCTTCACATAATATCGATTTGTAACGGTTCTCAAATAAATGCCCACTCCTCTTGTGTCTCCGATTAAAATATATTGCATACCAGGTTAGTAGTTTCCTCATAACCGTTGATATCCCCTTTTGACCACTCTTGAATAATATATGCACATGGTTGCTCATTAACACCCACGCATATACTGAACTTTTTGTTTCTATTATATTTCCCCCTAACCTTTGCAGGAAGTTCACTCTGTCCTGATCGTCCCTGAAAATATCTGTTTTATTTATCCCTCTCACCATTATATGGTGTAAGGCTCCGGGAATGTCTAATCTCGGCTGGCGTGGCATGATAAAATTCTATAACTTTCTTCCACTGTCTGTCGATAGTTTTGCATAGTGTGTAACAACGTCCCCAAAGTTGTTTACTAAAAAACAATTGATTAAGATG
>BDTA01000011.1 GCA_002897935.1 bacterium BMS3Abin08 | reverse complement strand
AGTAGCGCCGGACCTTTTTTACCCTGTCCGGGCCCGTATGCCCTTCAATGTAGCCCCATGAAAATACAGCGGAAGTCAGGGCCACGAATGCCACCAGCAGGAGGATGAGAGCGCTGAGGCTGTTGCAGGAGACCCAGTCGGCAATGGCGACGATCTCCCCGGTCTTTATGACCGTCAAGGCTGTCTTCAGCGCCAGGATCAATACTGCAAGGGCCCCTGCAATGGTTACAGCCGGTGCAAATCTCCTGTCCGCAGGTACCAGGGAGAGGGCCGCTGCTGCTAATGGTATGATCAGGATAAAGAGAAGTCCCATCCGCTGCTATACCTCCTTCAGTGTCTTCAAGTCGCTTACTGTTGTGCTCCCGATACGCTCATGTATCTTTCTGGTAAGTATTCCCATAACCAGGGCTATGATCAGGACATCGAAGGCCGCACTCAACTCCGCGATGAGAGGCAGGTCCGGGGCAATGGATATGCCGGCGAAAAAGGCGCCGTTTTCCATGGTAAGTATCCCTATGATCTGCGGCAGGGCCTCCCGTCTTACCGTTACCGTGTAGGCGCCGAGGAGCAGACACGCCATGCCGATGGGCAGGTTGACGCCTGTGGTTGTGCCGACGGCGCCGGAGAGGAGAGGTTTGGCAACGAAATACGATATTATGGTCAGCCCGACCGCGATGAGAAGCGATGTCGGTATGTTTATGAGTTGTGATATCTCTCTGCGCGCAGTGACCTCGTTGCCGACCGTTCGCCTGAGCAGATACGGGATAAGGACAGGTTTCACCATCAGGGTGATGGCCGCTACCGCAAAGAGATGGATGGACAGGTGAAGGTATCCGAGCAGTAGTGCGGATGCTGCCAGAAAGACAGACTGGAGTACGAACATCTTCAGGCATCCCAGTATCTGGCGCATGGCAATGATCCCGAAAGTAGAGAGCAGAAACAGCCCCCCTGTGAGTGCATTTAATTGTGTCAGTGATGAAATCGTCATAGTCTCTCCTGTTAAAAAATGTACATTATCATGGCTGCAATGGATGTAATAAACGCCGCTCCCAGGAACTCGGGGATGCGGAAAAGCCTGAGCTTCGCAATAGAGGACTCTATTATCACCAGAAAGAGGATAAAAACGAATATCTTTATCATGACCAGGGGTATTGCAATGAAGACCTCCAGCAGGCCGTCTCCACGGGCCAGCCCCCAGGGGGAGACAAGGACATTCAGGAATATACAGAGCAGGACAAAGAACTTCATGGCACCGCCCCACTTCATCAGGGCTGCCCCGCGGCCCGAGTATTCGAGAATCTTTGATTCATCTATCATCGCCAGCTCGAAGTGGCCGGATGGGTTGTCGACCGGCAGGCGGCCCGCCTCCGCAATGATGAGCATGAAGAATGCGAGCATCACCAGTACGTGCGAGGGCTCAAAGAAATTCGACAGCGGGGTTATCCATGCCTCCTGCACGATGTACGGTATGGTTGAACCTGCTACAAAGGAGACCGTGAAAAAGACGATCATGAACACGGGTTCGGCGAGAAAGCCGACCATACGCGTGCGGCTTGCTCCCATCGGGCCATAGGGATTGCCGGTATCGATTGCCGCGATAGTTGCGAAAAAACCGCCGAGCGCCAGGATGAATCCGCCGCCGAGCATGTCCCCCATAAAGGCAAAGAACAGGGGGTAGCTTGTCAGCACCGGGATAAGGAGGGTGACAAAGATCGGGGTGACAAAGACCACATACGGTGTAAATCTGAATATCCAAGAGGCCTGTTCGGAGACCACCTCTTCCTTGTGAAGGAGCTTCCGGATATCGCGGTATGGCTGAAGGATGTCCGGCCCGCGCTTTGATTGAACCATCGCTTCAAGACGGTTGAGTATCCCTTTGACAAGGGGAGAGAATGCCATTACCACAATGACCTGAAGGAGATTAAAAAGGATCTTGCTTATCATCTCTCTGCCTCCGCCTCCGGCTTGAGATAAGCAGTATTGCATGCTGAAAGGGAATGGCTGATGTAAACCGTAAGGATGCGTTTTGTCAGAAAGGGTTGAAACCCGGGAAGATTAAATCTATTGACCGGATAGGCGGGAAGGGAACAAACAGTGTATTTAATCCCTCTATTTATATGATAAAATTTAGAGTTCACCTTTTTTTTCCTCCCAATCATTCCTGCTTAATACCCTCAAACGGAAGTTAAACAAGAACAACTGCAGGAGTCATTAGCCCATACAGGCGGTTAAGGTGAACTCCATCACCCTGTAATTTAAAGAAAATATAGCACACAATATCTTTAGAAGTCAATTCAGAAATTCAAATAAAGCCATAAATCATTAAAATCAGCCCGGGGTGCGGAGGGATATGTCACCGGTTCTCCAGTTTTTTAATTTTTCTGTCTATTAACAGGAGGTTCAGGTTTAAATTGCCACCGGATATATATTTTCCCCCTTCAGCGATTTTGAATATATCCGTGATCATCCCGGGATTGCCCTTTGTTATATGATAAACCTGTGCAAACAGTTTCCGGGGGTTGTGAACTTTAAGGAGAGTTTTATGAAAGATATTTTCCATCAACAAAAAGGCATCCTTTGGGGACAGGTTTTCTATTCTCAGTTTGGGAGCAAGATACAGAGAATATTCAAGCCTGCCTCTGGAATTCAGGTCTCTTATTTCCCAGCTCTGTCTGCTTGCCGTTATAACAACTGTTTTTTCATAAAGCACACTCAGAAATGAATTTACCTTTGGCGTAACATTTTCAAGATGATCGAGGATAATACAGAAATTGCGTTTCGAGAGGCGGTTATACATTGCCTTCTTAAGCTCATTCAGATTAAGGGAATTTAATTGATATGGGTTCAGGAATGCATGTCTCCTATGAAACCTGTCGGTAAATTCAAGTTTTTTAAATTTACTTAAAAACTGCAGGGAGAGGGTCAAAAGCACATCCCTGAGATTCCTGCTGTCATTACAATAAACAGGCGTGATTGACCTATCTATACTCTTCCAGTTTGAATAAACCAATAGAAGAAGCGCTGTCTTGCCACATCCCTCAGGGCCATAGATATGAATAGACTTTCTGCAACGGATTTGCTCTATTAAGCTCTTTAATTGACCTTCACGGCCGATCAGGTTTATAGAGGAAGACTGCATGGGACCTCCTGCGTTCAAACACAGCAGACATTAAATTTTACCCTGAACACAGGAGTCATTAGTCCCGATTTATCGGGGCGGTTAAGGGCGAACTCCATCGCCTTGTTTCCTGTTTACAATGCACATTGCCGAAGGCCCAGCCCTCTGGTCAGAGAGCTTGACCGTTAGAAAATTTAAGAATAGAGAACTTTATCCAGAAAAATCAAGCATGGTTACGCCCGGGACTAAATTATTTTGTCTTACGGATCTTCTATAATAAAAACATGTTGGACATACTTGATCTGGTTAAGGTGACCTTCCCTGTATCAGGTGTTGAGACCTATATATTTATCCCGCCTATAGTTGCCTTCCTGATCTCTTTCTTTACCTCGATGGCCGGGGTGTCCGGGGCATTCCTGTTACTTCCCTTTCAGATAAGCGCCCTCGGGTTTACCACGCCGTCCGTAACTTCTACAAATTTTCTCTACAACCTTGTCGGTATCCCCGGCGGTGTTTACCGTTATACCCGGGAGGGGAGGATGGCATGGCCGCTTACCGTCTGCATTGTCCTCGGCACACTCCCCGGCGTTTTTGTCGGCTACTATATAAGGATAAGATACCTGCCGGATCCAAGGGATTTCAAGTTCTTTGTCGGCCTTGTTCTTCTGTATATCGGCTACCGGCTTCTTCTAAGCATGGGGCATAATTCGATAAAAAACAGTGCAGGGGGGGCGGGGCAGGAGTTCAGGATAACGGATGTCTCATACAGTCTGCGAAGGGTCAGATTGAGGTTCTGTGGTGAAGAGATATCCTTCAGCGTCCTGCTTGTTTTTTCCTTTTCTCTGCTTGTTGGAATAATCGGCGGCATTTACGGCATCGGCGGTGGGGCTATTATCGCCCCCTTCCTTGTGAGTGTCCTTGACATCCCGGTTTATGTCTTCTCCGGGGCAGTCCTGATGGGGACATTCATGACATCCATTTTTGGACTTTTGTTTTACAGCACCCTCCCGCTTAAAGGCGGTGTGACAGCCCCTCCCGACTGGCTTCTCGGTGTACTCTTCGGGATAGGAGGGCTCTGCGGGATGTACCTTGGTGCAAGGGTACAGAGGCACGTGCCCACAAGTGTAATAAAACTGATCCTTGCCCTGGTGGTCCTGGTTGTTTCAGGGAAGTATATACTGCAGTTTTTCAGATAATAACATCCCAACCAATCTCTATCTTCCGCTCTCTTTCAGGATGCTGCCCTTCTTTTTTATGAGCCTGATGGAAAAATAAAAAAGTGAGACCCCTACGAGGACTACCTGCCAGAAGGTCTCCATTTCAAACACGCCATTCTGAACAACATCCTCAAAACTCTCCATAAACACATAATATAACGAAATAACAAACAGCGTCGTATACTCCCGGGAGATGACACTTTTAACGGAAAACTCCAAATCAGGAGACCTCCAGTTCTTAAATCTCGGTATAAAGGCAGGCGTCCTTTCAGCCCATTTCAGATATGCATTTTTAAACTTTCTTCTAAGAAATTCCTCTTCGGCAAACATAATCCTTTCATAGTAGAGCCAGAATATCAGTAACGATACACCTACACACCAGAGAGATTTTGAAAACATTACCATACCCAGCCATATCAGGGAATTCCCTAAATAGATGGGGTGCCTGACAATGGAATACATACCCCCGGTGTTCAGCTTCTCTGCTTTCTGTTTCCTGGTATTCCTCCCGGATGTGCCCCCGGGAACATATCCAACAGTCAGAATCCTTACTGCAAGCCCTGTAATACTTATAAGAAGACAGAATGCGTCCCAAATCTGCGAAACAGGTGAGTCTTTGCCGGGAGATAAAAAGGAAATAACGACCAATGGCAGGACCAGCAGTGGAAGATAGCTCCTCCACCTGAAGAGTTTATTTCCGGATCTTTCAAATTCTTCCTTTAATGGCATAGTTAAATATTATAACAGAACGGCTGTTTTTATGCCTTTACGCCCGAATCTGCCGATTTAAAAACCATGGATCAACTCCAAAAGGACATCTGCAATCAGAAGGATTCAAGGATTCGATGTTATAGGCTATGGACAATTTATTGCTCATTGTTCCGACAGGTTCTGAAGAGGGTATGGAGGGGGGGGTAAAGGGTTTTATCCGGAGGTTATTTCCCCTCATTTTCTTCCTCCCTGATTGTCTGTTTCATCTTTCTGAAGCTCACGACCCCTTTTATAAGAACAAATATCCCAAAAGGGACCAGGATCCATCCGAGCAGCTCAATCACAACAGAATCAAAGAATTTGATAAAAGATACCCCTGCTACAAAGAGGGTTAACGCAGTCCGGATATACGCAAGGAAAGTCCTTTCATTGGCGAGGATTGTTCGTTGAGCAGCGAGATGGTCACGCAGAAACAGATGCTCTTTATGGTCTTTGCTCTCTCCCATTATTTATCATCCCAAGAAGATTGTTAAATAATTATACAATATTAACGGACGGTTGCCCAAACCATAACTGTCAACCCTGAGATTTGCTCAATTTGGGTATGAAATTCAGGTATAATAGATGAAAATGTTTGGTTATACCCGGACTGCTCGGTACCGGGGTTATGTGGGGGCAGATGATAAATGAAGGACATCCCGACGTATCATGGATTATTCCGTGAAAAAACAAGGAGGTTTATGAATGATACCTGATTCGCCATTCTATACTCATGCCCTGAAAGTACTGAAACAATCGGCATTGTTTGGGAATCTCGGTGAACCGGTTATTCAAGACATGCTGCTGTCGTTCCGGATGGAGACCTGGAAGAGGGGGGTCATCGTAATGGATCAGGATAAAACCGACCAGAGCTTCTATGTGTTGATATCAGGACGCGTGAAGATTACACGAATCAACCCTGATACGGGCAGGGATTTCACCCTTGTTCTTTTGGGGCCCGGAGACGGTTTTGATGTGGTCTCTCTTCTTGACGGCAAGAGACACAATATATCCGTAGTGACCCTGGATGACATTGAGGTCGTGTCATCTCCCATTGGTACCATACATGACTGGATAGAAAAACACACTGAATTCAACAAGGCATTCCTGCCTTACCTTGGGAAACAGTTGCGTCAGATATCCGACCTTGCATCTGATCTGGCGCTCCATGATACAGAGACACGTTTAGCTAAACTCTTCCTCCAGCATACAACTCAGAGCAATCCTCATCCACGGTTGAAGCTCATCCACGATCTCTCCCATGAAGAGCTGGCCAGCATGATCGGCTCTGTCCGGGTGGTTGTGAACAGGCACCTGCAGGAGCTTAAAAGGGAGGGCATCATCACCGTCCGCAGGGGCCATTTGGAAGTTAGGGAATTACATGCCCTGATGGAAAAAATCGAGGAACACCTGAGATTGAGGGGAAAAGGAATAGAAAATGCGCCTATTCACCACAGCGAGGGATACAAAGACCGCAGAGGAAACCCACAAAAAACAGATACGTAAATTATGTAGAGCCTGCTTATAAAATCGAACTGTTGTTATTTTTCCGTCATTCCCCGAAAGCGTTCGGGATTGCGGGAATGACAAATAACCGCAGTTTATAAACAGTCCCTGAGTCAAGCTCTCAGACCAAAGACCGGGGGTCTTTAAGTCAGTGAAAGTTTCTCTGTAAATCAGCCCCTCCCCTGGCATGTTTCAGATACAAGTGGATACAGAGCTGCCGGGGCACAGCAAAACCGGGTTGTGGGTAAAGTTTTTCGCTTTATGTAACCTAAGTAGCAGAACAAAGGTGCAATACGGGTTTATTATTAAAGAGTTCCCCCTGACAAAGGGACACTAAAGCTAAAGGCGCTGCTGTTTATCAACCCGGGAATAAACTCAGGGCCTCTTTTCCGGAAATTCTGAAGCAGTGCCGTATAGGGTTCAGCACAGGATTCATAATAACGGTTTCGGGGTGTTTTTATTAAGACCATTTCGTAATTCGAGTTTTAAAAAGCTACCAAAAACTAAAAAGGCAAAAAACAATTCACCAAAAACAGGCAGACTATGCCTGAGGAGCAAAAAATTCAGTGATATTCTGTAAGGAGGAACAAAAATGAAGAAAAGGGCTTTTATAATTTCGTTTGCCCTGTTATTCACAGGTCTGGTTATGGGACTCATTTTATCATCGAACCTTGGTATCCAGCAACTGGGCTTTTCACAGGAAACCGGCATACCCCCTTCTGCAACAAACTTTCTTGGTAAGCTAAGCACGTCTCTCTCCGAGGTTGCAGGAGCAGTAAAACCATCGATTGTTAACATATCCACCACAATGACTGTAACCAGCAAAGGCACGCCCTTTGGTGGCTTCTCCAACGACCCCTTCTTCAGGAAGTTCTTCGGCCCTAACTTGCAGCCCTTTAGCCACGAAAGGAAATTCAAGGAATCCGCCCTTGGCTCCGGCGTAATCATAACAAAGGATGGTTATATCCTGACGAATAACCATGTAGTAAAAAATGCGGACACGATTAAGGTAATCCTCAATGACAAGAGGGAATACAAGGGTAAGGTCATCGGGTCTGATCCAAAGACAGACCTTGCAGTAGTCAAGATCGATGCAAAGGGCCTTCCAGCCATCAAGATAGGAGATTCCGATAAATTGACGGCAGGTGACATGGTCCTGGCCATCGGGAATCCCTTTGGTCTCAGTCAGACCGTCACAATGGGTATAGTAAGCGCTGTTGGGAGGTCTAATGTCGGTATAGCGGATTATGAGGATTTTATACAGACCGATGCTGCCATAAACCCCGGCAACTCCGGTGGCGCTCTGGTGAATAGCAAGGGGGAACTTGTCGGGATAAATACCGCCATATTCTCCACCAGTGGCGGTTATATGGGGGTAGGCTTTGCCATTCCGTCAAACATGGCTAAGAGGGTCATGGAGAGTATAACCAAATACGGGAAGGTCATCCGTGGATGGCTCGGCGTAACCATCCAGAACCTGACACCTGATATCGCAAAACACCTCGGCATTAAGCAAAAGAGAGGTGCCCTCGTTACCGATGTCATTAAGGACAGTCCTGCCGGCAAGGCGGGGTTTAAACGTGGCGACCTTATAGTGAGGTTTGACGGCAAGCCCGTTACCGACACCACGGAACTCAGAAACAGGGTAGCACAGACACGTCCCGGCAAGATAGTAGAGGTAAAGGTGATCAGGGACGGCAAGGAAAGGGTTTTGACGGTAACCATTAGTGAATTAGCCGAGAAGTTGACCGCTACAGCTAAAAAGGAATACAAGAATGTATTAAAGGGTGTTTATGTTCAGGACCTTACTCCGGCAATCAGGAATAGCCTGAATATCCCTCAAGCGCTAACAGGTGTCATTGTCACGAATATTGACGGCAACAGCCCTGCATTCGGGATACTGCACCAGCGTGACGTGATCCTTCAGATTAATAAAAAGGCTATCAAAAGCTCACAGGATTATGAAAAGACGGTCTCCGGAATAGGCCCGGATGACAGCGTGCTGCTCCTGATATACAGGGCAGGAGGGTATATCTATATTACGATAAATCCATAACCCTCTGGATGAATAAGAGGACAATAAAACAAATCTGATTTCTGATCCAAGGAGGTAGCCGATGAGTGATATCAATCGTATCCTTGTAGTGAGCAGAATGACCAGATACTGCCGGAAAGCCGTTCATTTCGGGGTCTCACTATCCCAAAAATACGGCTCTGAACTCTATGTCATCCACGTGATTCATAATCCTTTTTCGCTTGAGGGATGGAACCTGCCGGTTCCGTCCCTGGCGGAAGAATACAAAAGGATTCAGAAGGATGCAAAAAAAGAACTGGATACAATCATAGCCCAGGAAAAACGGAAAGGCATGTCTATAAAAGAGCTGGTCAGGGAGGGTCAGCCTACCGGGGAGATCCTTAAGGTTGTGCGGGAAGAGGGGATAGACCTCATCGTCATGCTTGCCCATGAGGAGGGACACCTGGAACACTTCCTTTTCGGGCGCAGCAACAAGGAGATCATCCGGAAGGTGCCATGTTCCATTCTCCTGGTAAAGAAGGAACCAGAACCTGTGACATTTTGATAGTGCTACGCTGCAAAGGGTTTAAAGCGAGATAGCGAGTCTGCTGCAGAAACAGAGAAACCGGGTACTGTCTGCATCCTGTGCAAATTTCCTGAAGATAGAGAGGAGAAGAGTACGTGGGAAACATTTTTAAGGCCTATGATATAAGGGGCTCATATCCCGATAAACTGGATGAATCAACAGCGGAAAGGATCGGGGCGGCATTTGTTCACCTGCTGAATGCCCGGAGAATTGTTGTTGGGCGGGATATGCGCCTATCCTCCCCAGCCCTTGCAAAGGCTTTCATCAGAGGGGCAGTGGAATCAGGAGAAGTGGTGACCGATATAGGAATGACCACCACACCCATGCTTTACTATGCCATAATCGAGGGGAAATTTGACGGTGGGGCCATGGTTACGGCATCCCACCTGCCCGGCAAATTCAACGGCTTTAAACTCTGCCGTGAAGAGGCGATCCCTTTGAGTGGAGACCATGGACTGCCTGCCCTGGAGCGTCTGGTTAAAGCAAAGCCATCCCAACAATCGGAACAAAAGCCTGCCGGCTCCTTACAGGTAAATAGTATACTGGATAAGTACCTGGATAAACTGGGCACCTTTGTCCAGGCCCCGCAACCATTAAAGATCGTGGTTGATGCAGGAAATGGAATGGCCGGGCTGGATGTGCCTGCATTACTCGGGAGATTCCCTGTCTGGAAATTCACTCCCATGTACATGGAACCTGACGGAAGATTTCCTCACCACATAGCCAATCCCCTTCTGCCCTCTGCCACCAGGGAATTACAGGCCATGGTTATAAAGAAAAGGGCCGATATCGGCGTGGCATTTGACGGAGATGCCGACCGGTGCGGTTTCATAGATGAAAAGGGAGAGAGAATCCCCGAGGACCTGGTGACTGCACTTATCGCCGGGTTTCTTCTTTCAAAGGAACCCGGGGCAACAATCCTCTACGACCTGCGTTCAAGCCGGGTTGTCCCTGAGACCATTACCCGTCTTGGAGGAAAGGCGATACGCTGCCGTGTAGGTCACGCCTTTATCAAGGCACAGATGCGGGAAGAGGATGCCCTCTTTGCCGGTGAACTCTCGGGTCATTATTATTATCGCGATATGGGATTTACCGACAACGGCATCCTCACCATGATCCAGATGCTGAATCTCTTATCTTTAAAAGGTACGCCTCTTTCCCAAATAGTAAAACCTCTTAGAAAATATTACTCGTCAGGCGAGATAAATATGCAGGTAAAGTATAAGGATGCCATCTTTGCTGCCCTGGAGGCTAAATACAGAGATGCCGGGAAAGACCATCTCGATGGATTAACTGTGGAGTACAGTGACTGGTGGCTCAATCTCAGGACATCCAACACAGAACCCGTCATAAGGCTCAACCTGGAGGCCAATGATAAAAAGACCATGGAAGGAAAAAGGACAGAGGTCCTGAAGATTATTATGGAAACAGATCCCGGGGTGATGCTGAAGACATAGGGATAAAATAATGGTTCCAGCCGTTTCAATCGTTTCAGCCGTTTAAGGGGGGGAAGACATAGGGGTGAAAATGTAGTTTCAGCCCTTTCAGCAGTTTGGAAGACATATAGCTGATTTTCTATCTGTCATTCCGGTAGTCCTTAAGCCGGAATCCAGTCTTTTCAAGACTTTCGTGGCATGACGACAAAGTCGAATAGTTATCGTTTTTCTGTCATTCCGGCTTGTCCGTAATCGTTCTTTAAGAAGGATTCCCGACTCGCTTCGCTTGCGGGAATGACAAATGACTGTAGTTTATACACAGACACTAACAAAGGAGGATACGTAATGGAGACAGCGATCAGGGCAATCAGGGCAAGAGAGATATTGGATTCGAGGGGGAACCCGACCGTAGAGGTCGATATGGAACTTGAAGGCGGCGCAAGGGGCCGTGCAGCGGTTCCCTCCGGTGCCTCTACAGGGGTACATGAAGCGGTTGAATTAAGGGATGGTGACCCGAAGAGGTATGGAGGCAAAGGTGTCCTGAGGGCCGTTGATGATGTCAACAACGTGATAGC
>BDTA01000010.1 GCA_002897935.1 bacterium BMS3Abin08 | reverse complement strand
GGTTAGGTTTTTGCATAAGCATGATTTTTCTTTTGTTTTTTGAAGCTGTTAGTGCCTAAAGGGTTAAAATCAAAATTATGGGCTTCATTTCGGATTTTGATTCTCAATTCTCTGACTCTTTTGATGGATACTTTCTCATTGTAATTATTGTGACAGTAAATTGTGAGCAGGAGATATGTGATTAGCCCTGCAAGCATTTGTACCATTAAACCGTATTGAGTTCTTGCGATGAGGTGATAGACTTTGAGATGACGTTTCCACCATCCAAAGAATATTTCGATATTCCAGCGAAGCTTATAAACAGAGGCTATTTCTTCGGCTGTAAGGTCATAGCGGTCTGTAGCTACCCAATACTCTTTGCCCTGAGTACGATATGCAACAACCCGAACCGGTTTTTCGGTCTGATTGACTTTAGGGGTTCCAAGTAAAACAATAGCATCATAAAAAACAATGGAGTCAGGTTTGACCGAATTGGCTTTTATAACGGTTTTTGTAGTTTTTCTTTTGATACGGCACACAAAATGTTTTCCTTCGGCCTGATAGGAGTCAAAGTTTTTATGGCATTGATAATAACGATCCATGATTCCTGTTTGGCCACAAGAGAGTATTTTGCTGACAAAGGGGCGTTCATCCCCCTTGCCATCTGTAAGGAATATTCTTGATGGGATACTCTGGTTGATGTCAAAGCCAAGATGAACCTTTGCTTTTTTGGAGCCATCTCTGTAATCTGCCCAGTGCATAGAAAGAACAGCATCAATTAATGACCCGTCAATTGAGACGAGTTCTCCGAGGTTGCTGTGCTTCTTTGGTAAAATTCGGGCTGCATCAGCCTGGAGTTTCTGAAAAACATATAATAGTTGCTCCAGTCCCCTGCTGTTGATGGCCTCGAAAAAGCTGCTCCTTTTAATACCATCAGGAGGTGCTATCTCGTTACGGGCAAAATCATCCTCTTCGAGCACTTGCAGGAGATGTCGTCCTGATGTGTGTTCCTCAAGATGATATAAAACTAAAGCTTTCAGTTGTTCTTCAAAATTCATTTGTAACGGCCTGTATCCCCGGGCCTCAAGTGGAGACATCTTGATAAGAATCCTGTAAATAGGTGCCCATAGTTCATTAAAAGATGGTATCTCCTGTTTTCTCTTCTGAGGGTCAATGGTGTATGGCATTTTTATAACTCCTTTATAATCAAAGTGTTATAAAAATTTTGCCGGGAAATCTTATCTCAAAAAGTCAAGTAAAAAATGACCCCCCTATGTGCTTTCTTTACATGCAAATACCTAACCGGACAATGCTGATTTTAACTTAAAGATTTAACGTAAAATGTTAGTATTATCAGATAGTTATAAAATACCCCCTGTATCCAGACCTAAATGTGGGTAAGGATAAGCTAAGGACTGCCGGAATGACAGATAGAGATACTGACTTTATACACATTACACATTAGCCCGGTTTTGCTGAAAAACCATTATCAATAGGCTTCATCTCAGGTTCGGATGGCTTTTTTATGCAGCGTTCGGATGGGCAATGAAGGATCGGTAAGGGATATCAATTGAGAGGGGCTCCGGGATCTCCTGAGAGTGACGGTTAAGTTGAGCCACGGGTCTTTCCGAACACTGCAGAGGGCACGGGATAGATAAAAGGAGGCTCTCCCGAAACGCTCAGGGAGAGCCTGATGGATGGGGAGGTACTAATTTAGGTGAACTACAGTGCATCCTCGCCTGTTTCACCGGTCCTGATCCTGTAAGTCTCCTCTATGGGGATCACAAATATCTTTCCGTCGCCGATTGAACCCGTGTTGGCAGTAGAGATTATCTTCTCCACCACAGAGCCTGCAATCTCATTGCTGACGACCACTTCTATTTTAATCTTGGGCAGGAACTGCACCTCGTATTCAGCCCCACGGTAAACCTCTTTCTGTCCCTTCTGCCTGCCGAAACCCTTTACCTCTGTGACGGTCATGCCCTGAATGCCTATGCCTGCAAGGACATCCTTTACCTCATCCAGTTTGAAGGGTTTGATTATTGCTTCAATCTTCTTCATTGTTGTCCTCCTTGAGATTTATAACCTCCGGGGCACAAAGACCGCATTCAACACCATGCGGGTTCACTGTGCCCCAGGGGATTGACGCTACATCCTTACAGTTTTTGCATCGGGGTGTATCTGGAAGTCGGGGTAAGCCTCTATCCCGTGCTCACCGACATCAAGACCCTCGAGTTCCTCTTCCTTGGTAACCCTGATCCCCATTGTGGCCTTTAGCAGTTTAAAGAGTATAAAGGCCGTGGGAAACACCCATAGAAAGCATGCCGCGATACCGAGTAACTGGACACCGACTATCTTCAATGAGAAACCCCCTGCATTGAAGAGTCCTGCAGCCAGGGTTCCCCATGCACCACAGACACCATGAACCGAGACTGCACCGACGGGATCGTCTATCTTCAATACCTGATCAATAAACACCACTGCAAGAACCACTATCACACCTGCGATCAGTCCGATTATAGCGGCGCTGCCCGGCAGTACGTTTGCACAGCCGGCTGTAATCCCTACGAGTCCTGCAAGGACACCGTTTAATGTCATAGTTGCATCAGGCTTTTTAAACATCAGCCAGGACATAAACATCGCTCCCACTGCTCCGGCTGCAGCAGACAGGGTGGTGTTGACGGCGATGAGGGCAGTGTCGGTATTGGCAGCGGTGGTGCTCCCCGGGTTAAAGCCATACCACCCGAACCAGAGTATGAAGACACCGAGGGCGCCGAGGGTAATACTGTGCCCCGGTATTGCCTTTGTCTTTCCGTCTACATATTTACCTATCCTCGGTCCAAGTGCTATTGCACCTGCAAGGGCAGCCCAACCACCAACGGAATGAACCACGGTAGAACCGGCAAAATCGATGAACCCGAGCCCTTCAAGCCAGCCCGAGCCATTAAAGAGGCTCCCCCATGCCCATGAGCCGAAGACGGGATATATCAGGGCGCTGATTACTACCGAGTATGCCAGATAGGCAACGAACTTCGTTCTCTCGGCCATCGCACCTGATACAATGGTGGCGGCTGTGGCACAGAAGACCACCTGAAACATCCAGAATGCCAGGGTCCATGGGTCCCCGCCATTGGCATAATCGCTCAGGAAGAAGCCGGTTGTTCCGAACCAGCCCGTCTTCGTCGCTCCGAACATGACCGCAAACCCCACTGCCCAGAAGGCCAGAGCGCCTATCGACATATCCATGAGGTTCTTCATGATGATGTTTACCGCATTCTTTGCCCTTGTGAACCCCGTCTCAACCATTGCAAAGCCGGCCTGCATGAAGAAGACCAGAAAGGCTGCCATAAGGGTCCAGATAAAGTCGGCGTTTCTCTGTACCTCCACGGCGGTTATTGCCTTTTCAGGCTGAGGAGTCACGGACTCCTCAGCCACGGGAGGGTTAGAACTGGATGTCTCTTCTGCATGAAGCAATCCACCCAGCATGTTAAAAACCATTAAAGTTACAACCAAAAAAAGCACGAATTTTTTCATCCCAAACCTCCTGAAAGATTCCTTAATTTAGCACACAACAGACCCCTCTCCCTCATTTCTCGGCAACTGAGGTTCTATGAGGGATATCACTGAAAATAAAAAAGAGCCCGTGTCTTTATATTTTTTTACTTTAACGGTCAGAAGCTGAGGGTGATGGTTGCTCCGCCGTAAAAGATGTTGCTGTCACCATCGTCGCTGATGGCCTCAATGGCATCCTCTGCATCGTTACTCAGGGCAAACGAGTATGCAACCATTGGTTCAACGCTTATTGCCTTTGTAATGGGGATGCTGAGCGCTGCCGAGAGTTCTCCGTTGTAGAAGTTGTTGAACTTGTCACCGCTGCCGTCATAACCCATCACCTCATTTTTGAGGTTGTAACTTGCCGATGCACCGAGGCTGAGAGAGAGCCCCTGTTGGAGATCAAAGGAGTGACCTATGGATGCAACCAGGAACGCACCGTCCCCCTGGTCAAAATCGTAATAAATCGCAAGCGTCGGTTCAAGCAGGGTATCATATGAAACGTTTGCATAGATCTCCTGTGTATCAGTGGCGCCTTCGAGGGCGTAGTAGATATACCCTACGTCAAAACTGAACTTGTCTGCAGAGAAGGCATAATCAAGGGTGAGGTCCGTTTCGGTATGCTTGAACTCACCACCGAAGTCACTATCAAGATTTGCCCACAGGTTTGCTCCGAATCCTCCATAGGTTATACCGACAGAGGGCTGGATGACATAGCTGTTGCTCAGTTTCTGTCCCCTCCAGACATAGTTGCTGAATACGCCCGCCGATGCAGAGCCGCTGACGTCGGGACCTTCTGCATATACACCTGAAATGCCCAATGTGAATATCAAAACAATCGTTAAAGCAAAGACCCTTAAAGTTTTCATGAAACACCTCCGTTTTAGTTTTTATGTCTGTTACCTGATGTTTGATCCTTCAATTTTTTTTGAATCACGCAACTATCTCACCCCACCTCCTTTCTCTTTATGCCATACTTGCGGAGCCTGTAACTCAGCATCCTTTCGGTGATTCCGAGGACCCTTGCGGCCCTTGCCTTTACCCAGTCAGACCTTCTCAATGCCTCCACTATTTCCTGTCGTTCGATTTCTTCAACCTTTTCCTTTAGTGAACTCATGTGGCACCCCCTTTAGAATCGCTGCTTATAGATAGCGAGAACCGTGCCAGTTTCTAACTTGTTGATTTTTAAGAAATAAAGAAAAAAACAGGGCTTACGAAAATGTATTATGCGACAATTTTGTATTGACAATTTTGTTAGGCGTCTGGTTTAATACCAGGCAAACGGCAACCATTTACCTATCAACAGACGTAAGAAGGGAGGCATTATGTCCGTAAAGCAACCGTGGGTCAGGGGTCGGGGGTCGGGAGGAATACTTAAAGAGGGGGCGTTATTAATCCTTTTCGTTTTGTTGTTTTATGGAGCAGCCTCAGGAGCGCAAGCCGGTAAGGTTGACTCCGGCGATACGGCGTGGATTCTTATTTCCGCTGCTCTTGTCATGCTTATGACACCGGGACTTGCACTTTTTTATGGCGGGATGGTGAGGAGGAAGAATGTCCTTGGAACAATCATGCACAGCTTTATAGCCATTGCAATAATCAGTATACAGTGGATA
This sequence comes from bacterium BMS3Abin08, assembly GCA_002897935.1. Taxonomy (NCBI): domain Bacteria; species bacterium BMS3Abin08. The sequence continues at coordinate 3,609 of BDTA01000010.1, read as the reverse complement.
CTGATAGGCTATAGCCTGTCTTTTGGCCCCGATGTAAAAGGCGTCATAGGAAGCCTTGACTGGTTCGGGCTGAGTGGCGTCGGCCTTGAACCCGGTAAGTATGCACCAACGGTTCCACAGTTGGCTTTCATGATATATCAGGCGATGTTTGCGGTAATCACGCCTGCCCTTATAAGCGGTGCCTTTGCCGAGAGGCGGTAATCACGCCTGCCCTTATAAGCGGTGCCTTTGCCGAGAGGATGAAGTTTTCGGCTTATCTGATCTTTACACTTCTGTGGTCAACCCTGGTTTACGATCCCGTAGCCCACTGGGTTTGGGGAGGCGGGTGGCTCGGCAGTTACGGCGTTCTTGACTTTGCGGGAGGCATAGTTGTTCATGTAACTTCCGGAATCTCGGCGCTTGCAGCCGCTCTTGTGATCGGAAAGCGAAAGGGATATCTTAAGGAGGCGATGACACCCCATAACCTGCCGATGACGGTGCTTGGTGCGGGGATCCTCTGGTTTGGGTGGTTCGGATTCAACGCCGGAAGCGCCCTCTCTTCCGGTAAGCTGAGCACCATCGCCTTTGTCACAACCCATATTGCAGCAGTGTCTGCAACACTTACATGGATGCTGATCGAGTGGGTCCAGCATGGAAAGCCCACTATGTTCGGAGCCGCGACCGGTGCGATTGCCGGTCTTGCAACCATCACCCCGGCGGCAGGTTTTGTAAGCCCTATGTCTGCTCTGGTAATAGGAATAGCAGCGGGTCTTTTCTGTTATACCGCCCTTAATGTCAAGGGTAAGCTTGGTTATGATGATTCACTCGATGCCTTTGGTGTCCACGGAGTGGGTGGCGCTTTAGGTACATTGAGTGCCGGGCTCTTTGCATCACTGGCGATCAATTCAGGTGGTGCCAATGGGCTTTTTTACGGAAATGCCAGGCAATTCCTGGTACAGGCAGGTGGGGTTGCATTTGTAGCTATATATTCCTTTATAGTAAGTATAGTCCTCTTTAAGGTAGTCGATGTAATGGTTGGCCTCAGGATTGAGGAAGATGAGGAGGTTCAGGGACTCGATGTGACACAACATGGTGAAGAGGGATATTTCTTTTAATGTTCTCTCTCATTATTGTGTGAGTAGTGTCGCGTCAACTCTCGATTGTCATTCCGGCTTGTCCGGAATCCAAGAGGAGTATGATTCCCGACGCAGCGGGAATGACAATTCAAACACCCCGACATTACTAAGGTTGACACGACAGTAGGAACCTGACAATAAATATACTTTGTCATGCCGGACTTGTTAAAAACTGTTACCGGAAATGCAGAGCTTACAGTAAGTGTGCGAATTTTAATTAACAGTGTGATGCCTTATATTTGCCGGCAGAATGCTGGTGAAATCTCGGCTCTTTCGTGTTTTAGTCGAAGACAGGCTTAAATTCAACTTAACATTAAACACAACGCACAATGTCATTTCCCGAAAGCGTTTGGGGAATGACAGGACTGATCAAGTGGGTTCAGCTTTTTTACGAATGAACCAAAATATCTGAAGTCGATCTTATACGGCATTGCTTATCGCCGGATTTGGGGTAATGGTTGTTGTTGGATATAATATGGCGTGTTGTTTGAAGACGCCGGGAAAGTTCCGGAGGAAAGATGGTTTTGATCATTAAAAACATTGCTGCGGAAGGTCCGGGAACCATCGAGGACTTCCTGAAGCAGAGGAATATCAGGTACCGGATAGTGGAATTCGCAGAGGGTGAGGCCTTTGAAGACCTGGGGGAGTTTAGCCATCTCGTGGTGATGGGCGGGCCGATGGCGGTTTATGAGATGGACCGTTATGCCTACCTGAAGGACGAGGCTGAACTCATTGCGGATTACATAGAGAATAAAAAGAGGGTCCTTGGCGTTTGTCTCGGCGCGCAGATGGTTGCCCATGTCCTGGGGGCAAGGGTCTATCCCGGGGAGGAGAACGAGACCGGCTGGTATAAAGTGAAAATCACCCCGGAGGGTATGGCCGACCCGGCAATGAAGGGGCTTGGTATAAACAATACCTCCGAGGCAGAGGTATTTCAATGGCATGGCGATACCTTTGACCTGCCTGGGGGGTCGGTGAGGCTGGCCTCCTCTGACGCGTATGAGAATCAGGCTTTCCGTTACGGTAGCGGGGTCTATGCCTTTCAGTTTCATATAGAGGTAACCCCCCGGATCATCAGGGGCTGGTTTGAAGATGAGAACGAGTATGATGTTGAAGAAATGGTCAGCCATACAGAGAAGATTTTCGAGGGATATCTTAAGAGGGCCGTGGCCTTTTATGAGGGATTTTTTTCTTGACAAAAAACAGGAAAACATATTAATCTAACGGCAATTGTTTGCCGACCATAATTAATTTCCAAGGAGGTTAAATCATGATACCAAAGGATGTATTAGCGTTTGCCCAGGAAAACGATGTTGTAATGGTGGACTTCAAGTTCATCGATTTTCCCGGTATCTGGCAGCACTTCTCTGTCCCGATTGATGAACTCAAGGAGGAGACCTTTGAAGAGGGTGTGGGCTTTGATGGTTCTTCAATCAGGGGATGGCAGGCTATCAACGCATCGGATATGCTGATTATCCCGGACCCTAAGACTACAATAATAGATCCTTTCAGAAAGTACCCGACCCTGAGTCTCATCTGTAACATTGTTGATCCTATTACGAAAGAGCCGTACACGAGAGATCCCCGTTATATCGCCCAGAAGGCCGCACAGTATCTGAAGTCAACGGGGGCCGGCGATACAGCGTACTTTGGCCCGGAGGCCGAGTTCTTTGTCTTTGATGATATCCGTTATGACCAGAATGCCCAGAGCGGGTATTATTTTATTGACTCGGTAGAGGGTATCTGGAATTCCGGAAAGGAAGAATCTCCGAATCTTGGACACAAACCAAGACACAAGGAGGGCTACTTTCCTGTACCTCCGACAGACAGTTTTGAGGATCTCAGAACCGAGATGGTCACTATTATGAAGAGGTGCGGTATCCATATCGAGGCTCAGCACCATGAGGTGGCAACAGCCGGACAGGGTGAGATCGACATGAGGTTCTCACCACTTGTAGAGATGGCTGACAAGCTCATGATGTTCAAGTATATAATAAAAAATGTTGCAAGCCAGCATGGCAAAACAGCCACATTTATGCCGAAGCCCCTATTTGATGACAACGGCTCCGGTATGCACACCCACCAGAGCATCTGGAGGGATGGAGAGCCGATGTTCGCCGGAAACGAGTATGCCGGTCTTAGCGAGGCCGCCCTTCACTATATCGGCGGCATACTTAAGCACGCCCGTGCCCTTGCAGCGCTGACCAACCCGACTACCAATTCATATAAGAGGCTTGTGCCGGGCTTCGAGGCCCCTGTCAACCTTGCCTACTCTGCAAGAAACCGCTCAGCCGCGGTGAGGATTCCGATGTATTCACCCTCGCCAAAGGCAAAGAGGGTCGAGGTGAGGTTCCCGGATCCGTCGTGCAATCCCTATCTGGCGTTCTCAGCAATGCTGATGGCAGGGCTTGATGGAATAGAGAACAAGATAGATCCGGGTGAGGCCCTGGACAAAGACCTCTACGAGTTGCCCCCCGAGGAGCTTACCAAGGTC
>BDTA01000009.1 GCA_002897935.1 bacterium BMS3Abin08 | reverse complement strand
TAAGACCCTCTCAATGAACCTCCGTTATGCACAATTGCACCAAGTCATTAAGGTTAAGGTGGTTGATATACTGGATAGCACTATCGATGGAGAGAAGCCAACTTTACAAATAGCTATATAAGCAGACAGGTGTAAGGAGATGTCCAATCCTCGTAAACCTCTGGAAATAAATGGCGCGCCTGGGAGGATTCGAACCCCCGGCCTACTGATTAGAAGTCAGTTGCTCTATCCTGCTGAGCTACAGGCGCGTGGTCGGGGCGAGAGGACTCGAACCTCCGACATCCTGCTCCCAAAGCAGGCGCGCTACCAGGCTGCGCTACGCCCCGTGGACTAATAATGTATAAGAATACAGGCTGAAATGTCAAATAAACACATGAAATCCAAATCCGCCGTATGAGTCGTGAGTCAAACTGAGGGCAGGTGGGTAATGGCTTTTTCATGGATCGATGGAATCTCTATCGACAATTCAGGGTGAAAAACAGGCAAACGAAAATCCCGGACAGAAGATGACAGGCCTTGATGAAACTGCCGGATACACACCCTGTGTCAGCCGGACACAATCCTGCCGTCGACCATCCTCACGATCCTCGAGCACCTCGTGGCAAGGGAATCATTGTGAGTGACGATCATAAAGGTCGTTCCCTTCTTCCTGTTTATGTCCTCGATGAGATTAAAGAGGCGGCCTCCTGTTTTTGTGTCAAGGTTGCCTGTCGGTTCATCAGCGAGCACCACAAGGGGTTCCATGACCAATGCACGGGCAATGGCAACCCTCTGCTGCTCCCCTCCGGAAAGCTCCCCCGGCCTGTGGTGCATCCTTTCCGAAAGGCCAAGCTCATCAAGAAGACCCGATGCCCTGGACTTGACCTCATCAAGCTCAAGTTCGCTTATGAGACCGGGCATCATCACATTCTCGAGGGCGGTAAATTCAGGCAGGAGGTGATGAAACTGAAAGACAAAACCGATCTCCCTATTCCTGAACCTGGAGAGGGGTCCCTCAGCAAGGGCAAAAACATCCTCCCCCCTATAACAGACCTTTCCCCGGGTGGGCCTGTCAAGTGTACCGAGTATGTGAAGCAGGGTGCTTTTCCCCACTCCGGAAGCCCCTACTATAGCAACCATCTCGGCCTCCTCGACCTCGATGTCTATACCACACAGCACTTCCAGTTCACCCACCCTGGTACGGAATGACTTTCGCAGTCCTGTCACCTGAAGAAGTTTCATATTACGACCATGCCCTCTGAATGGACCGACCGTCAGTCGGAATTACCCGGTTTCTTTTTGAGGAACTCTTCCGTTTTCCGTTTGACCACATCAACCTCCTTCTTCACATCCCTCGTAGTCCGCTTGATTTTATCCGCCTCATCGGCGAGCTTATCGCTCTTTTCCCGTATAACCTTACCCGTTTCCTCCGACCGTCTCCCAAGCCACCTGAAGGGGTCGCCACCCTCGAGGAAGGCAACGGCTCCGATCGCCACGGCAATTAGGACAAGGAGACATATCATCCTTTTTATAAACTTACACATACAGACCTCCTCTCCTATTCATATCTCAGAGGCTCCACAGGGTCAAGACGTGACGCCTGATATGCAGGATATATGGTGGCAAGGAAGCTTATTACAACAGCAGAGGTTGAGACCACGAGAAAATCGCTTATCTTCATCTTCACCGGCAGGTGACTGAGGTAATAGACATCGGCGGGCAACTTTATGATCTCAAACGTATTTATCAGATATCCGATGAGATAGCCGCTGGTAACCCCTATTAAGGTACCAACAAGCCCTATCAGGAGACCCTGCAACATGAAGATCCCCATGATGCCACCTCTGGTTGCCCCCATGGCCTTGAGTATTGCGATCTCTCTCTGCCTCTCGATAACGTTCATTGTGAGGGTGCTTACTATGTTGAATGACGCAACAAGGATGATCAGGGTAAGTATTACAAACATGGTAAACTTCTCGAGCTTGAGGGCGGAGAAGAGGTTCCGGTTCATCTGCATCCAGTCACGTCCGTAATACCCCGGACCGAGGATTGACTTAATATCCTTCCTCACCTCGGAGGCACGGTAAATATCGGAGACCCTCAGTTCTATACCCGTAACAGCATTACCCAGCCTGAAGAACCTCTGTGCAGACGCCAGGGACGTCAGCACGAGATTGGTGTCGTACTCATACATCCCCACCTCGAAGATACCGACCACGTTGTACTTTCTTACACGCGGAAGCATCCCCATCGGGCCTATCGTCTGAATAGGTGATATGACATTCACCTCATCACCGACATAGGCCCTGAGCAAGGAGGAGAGTTCCTGTCCGATTATTATTCCATCGGTATTCTTCCCGCTTACCAGATCCTCCAGTGTTCCCACCTTCATATACTTTCTGAGGCTTGTCGTCTCCTCTTCATAGGAGGGATCTATCCCCCTGAGGAACACACCCTGTGCCCGGTCTCCCCTTGATACCATAACCTGGCCAAGCACGAAGGGAGAAGCACCTGTAACAAGGGGCTGCTTTTTCAACCTCTTCATGACTTCCATATAATCGTCGATCGGACCTCCTTGATTCAGGACAACTACATGGGCATTCACCCCGAGGATCTTGTTCCTCAGGTCATCATGGAACCCGCTCATCACGGAAAGGACAACGAGAAGCGCCATCACACCGAGCGCCACCCCCCCTATCGAGATGATTGTATTGAAGGAAACAGCCCTGTGTCTCTTCTTGGATCTGAGGTATCTGAGGGCAATGAATATCGGATAGTGTTTGGTCATTAAAAAAATGTGGACAGGTCAAGCAACCCCTCCCCTCCTTCCTTACCTCTCCGGCTTCAGTTGCGGGAAGAGGATAACATCCCTTATGGACTGTGAATCGGTCAGAAGCATTACCAGCCTGTCGATCCCGATCCCCTCCCCTGCCGCCGGCGGCATACCGTACTCGAGCGCCCTGATAAAGTCGGCATCCATCCAGTGTGCCTCTTCATCGCCCTTTTCCTTGGCCTCGACCTGTTCCTGAAACCGTGCCATCTGGTCTTCCGGATCGTTCAGCTCTGTGAATGCATTGGCAATCTCACGGGAGGCGATAAACAGCTCAAACCTCTCCACGAGGTCGGGGTTGTCCTTCTTTCTCTTTGCCAGTGGTGAGAGTTCCACCGGATAATCGACAATAAATGTCGGCTGTATCAGGTGCGGCTCCACCTTCTCCTTGAAGATCTCATCCATGAGCTTCCCGAGAGTGTGCATATCTCTCATCTCGATACCCTGTTCAGCAGCCCATTTTTTTGCCATCTCAAAATCGTTGAGGATCTCAGCAGGGACCCCGTGCTCCTTCATCGCATCGCGCATGGTTATTCTCTTCCACGGTGGAGTGAAGTCCAGTGTGTACTCACCATATTTAATCTGCAAAGACTTGTTTACCGCATTCAGCAATTCAGAAAAGAGCTTCTCTGTAAAATCCATGAGAAACCTGTAGTCCCTGTATGCCACATAGAACTCGAGCATCGTGAACTCCGGATTATGTTTTGTCGAGATACCCTCGTTCCGGAAGTTCTTATTTATCTCGTAGACACGCTCATAGCCGCCAACGAGCAATCTCTTGAGGTAAAGCTCGGGAGCGATCCTCAGATAGAGGTCAATGCCCAAGGCGTGATGATGGGTCTTGAAAGGCCTTGCAGCAGCGCCTCCGGGTATCTGATGCATCATGGGTGTCTCAACCTCGATAAACCCTTCACGCTCAAGAAAATCCCGTATGAATTTTATAATGGCGCTCCTCCTGGCAAATGTATCCCTCACACGGGGATTCACGGTAAGATCCAGATACCTCTGACGATACCTGGCCTCTATATCCTTAAGCCCGTGCCATTTCTCGGGAAGGGGCCTGAGTGATTTTGTAAGCAGGGTTAAGTCCTCAACCACTACAGTGAGTTCACCTGTCTTTGTCCTGAAGAGGTGCCCGTTGATACCCACGATATCACCGATATCGAGCTTCTTTACGATAGCGTATTTATCCTTCAGGATATCCTTTCTGAAATACACCTGGATCTTCCCTGTCTCATCCTGGAGGTGGGAAAAGGCGGCCTTGCCGAAACTCCTCATGGCAACCATCCTGCCGGCGACAGAGACGTTGACCGGATCATTCCGGAGAGCATCGTTGTCCCTGCCTTCAAACATCTCGTGGAGTTCCCTTGCGTGATGGCTCACATCAAAGGGGAGACCGTAGGGATCAACACCCATCTCCTTCAGTTCATTGAGCTTCCTTATCCTCTGTTGTATGAGTTCGTTAACCTCTTCCAAGATTACCTCCGTTTATTCCCGTACCTGCCCCGTTCCGAGGACGATAAACTTGCTGCATGTGAGTTCCTCAAGCCCCATGGAACCACGGGCATGTATCTTGTCGGTGGAGATACCGATCTCTGCACCAAGGCCGAACTGGCCCCCGTCATGCAGCCTCGTTGAGGCATTCACCATGACTGCGGCAGAATCCACCTCTTTGAGAAACCTCAAGGCCCGGTGGTAGTTCTCCGTCACTATCGTATCCGTATGGGATGAACCGTATCTTGCTATATGATCCATCGCCTCATCCATATCCTTCACCACCTTCACATTCACAATAAGATCAAGGTACTCTTTCCGGAAATCGTTATCATCGACTGATTCCGCATCCCCGAAGATCTCTACAGTCCTTGTGCACCCCTTTATCCTTACCCCCCTGTCCCTGAACCGTTCAAGGATCCCCGGGAGGAACTCCTCCGCCACAGCGCTGTCAACGAGCATCGTCTCCATGGCATTACATGTCCCCGGCCGCTGGACCTTTGCATTGAAACATATCTCCTCTGCCATCCCAAGGTCTGCATCCCTGTCGACAAAGACATGACATACTCCCTTGTAGTGCTTGAGTACGGGTATCCTGGAGTTTTCGGTAACCGTCCTTATGAGCCCCTCGCCACCCCTTGGAATGATGAGGTCGACAACCCCCTCGAGCTTGAGCATCTCCATGACCGCTTCCCTGTCCGGGATGTCGATAAATGAGACCACCCCTTCGGGCAGCCCCTCGGCGGCAAGGGCCTCCCTGAGGATACTTACTATTGCCTTATTGGAATTTATCGCCTCCGAGCCACCCCTGAGGAGCACGGCGTTGCCTGCCTTGAGGCAGAGACCTGTTGCCTCGGCAGTCACATTGGGACGGGATTCATAGATTATGCCGATAACGCCGATCGGCACCCTCATCCTCCCGACGGTCATACCGTTTGGCCGCTGCCGCAGTTTCATGATCTCACCAACGGGATCGGCAAAGGATGCAACCTCTCTCAGCCCGCCGGCCATGCCCTCAATCCTTTTGTCGGTGAGGGTAAGCCTGTCTATCATCGCACCGGTAAGACCCTTGTCCCTTGCATGGGAGATGTCCTTTTCGTTTTCCTCCTTGAGGGCATCACGTTTCTTCAGGATCTCATCGGCCATCCTGATAAGGGTACTGTTTTTTCGCTCGGACGTTACCCCCAGGAGCGCCCTGGCACCCGCCCTGGCCTCCCTGGCCTTTCTCAGCACAAATTCTCTTATATCCATTGGAACCTCCCTTGGACTGATTGTCATAACAGGTTAGATGAAAAAGGAAAATAAAAGAGATTAATTATAGCAGATTTACCACAAAAACATTAAACCCGTTATTCCCGGCGGTTCTGCCGCAAGGCCTCCACTGATTTCCACTCCCTGTCGGCTCACCGGGGAATTTGAGGTTATGAAGGGTAACAGGGTAAAATGGATAATGCAGAAGATTCAGATTCTCCCACCTGATCTCAGAAACAGGATAGCCGCAGGTGAGGTGATTGAGCGTCCCGCATCGGTTGTAAAGGAACTGGCCGAAAACTCCATAGATGCAGGGGCCAAATCCATCAGCATCGATATCCTGAACGGCGGCGGCAAACTGATCCGTGTAAGCGACGACGGCTCCGGTATGACGAGGGAGGACCTCCTGCTGTGCTTTCAGCCCCATGCAACAAGCAAGGTCCGCTCCATGGAAGACCTCTTCAATATAACCACCATGGGGTTCAGGGGAGAGGCACTGTCCTCGATAGCCTCGGTCTCCCGTCTCAGCATAACCTCCGCCGCCGGCGACGCCGATCTTGGCTACTCCATCTACATCGAAGGCGGGGAACTCAGGAAGGAGAAGGAGACCGCCCACAGGGGAACGACTGTCGAGGTCCGCGACCTCTTCTTCAATACACCGGCAAGGAAGAAATTCCTTAAAAGCCGCAGGACTGAAACGCACCATATAATCGAGACCGTTACGGAGACCGCCATGTCACATCCCGGGACGGGGTTTTACCTTACCATGGACAGGGCTGAAACAATGAACATCCCCCCTTCATCGGGGCTCAGGGAACGTTTGCTTCAGATTTACGGAGAGGAGTTTTTGCTTGGTCTTATTGAGATCGAAGGGGACTTTCTCAGGGCGATCGTATCAAACGAAGGAAACTTCCGGTCCACCAGGTCACACCAGTATATACTG
>BDTA01000008.1 GCA_002897935.1 bacterium BMS3Abin08 | reverse complement strand
ATAATATGGTAAACTTAAACATGGAAAATCCAACGATATATCCCGGCAAATACCTGAAGGTACTTTTTATTTGTATGATCCTTGCCTTTACTTGTTTTACCTCTGCCTTTGCTGCTGATCTTAAGGACAGCACTGTAGTTGCTATGGTTAACGGTGCCGCCATCACGAAGGCTGAACTCGATGTCATGACAAACAGGCTTCTTCCTCAGATATTCTACCATGGCCATGTCTCCCCTGAAAAAAAGAAGAAGGTCGAGAAAAAGGCGCTCGAAAGCCTGATTAATGAAGAACTCCTCTTTCAGGAGGCTCAGAGGCAGGGGCTGAAGGCTAAAAAATCGGATGTCAGGGAAAGGCTTGACAGGATTAAGGGGAAATACCCTTCGGAAGAGGCCTTTAATGAGGCAATGAAGAAGAACAATATTACGGTGGCAATGCTCAAGGAGAAGATAAAGAAGACGCTCCTTGTGAGAAGTATTATAGAGAAAGAGGTGAAGGTTTCCCTGAGTGATAAGAAGCTTTCTGATTATTTCAATAACAATAAAGAGAAGTTCAGTGTCCCTGAATCTGTGAAACTGAGGTATCTATGGGTTAAGTTTGACCCCTCAGTGCCTGATTTCAGGAAAAAGGCAAGGGCAAAGGCAGAGGAGGCTTATTCAAAAATTAAGGCCGGTGAGGATTTCGCAAAGGTTGCATGGAGCTATTCAGATGATATGAGCAGGGTCAAGGGTGGCGATGTAGGATTTATCCACCGTGGCAGGATGGCGTCTGAGGTTGAAGATGCGGCATTTTCCCTTAAGGTCGGTCAGGTGAGTAAAATCATAGAGACCGACACGGGCTATCATATACTGAAGGTTGAGGACAGAAGGCCGTCAAGGCAACTCTCTCTTAAAGAGGTAAAGGATAAGCTCAGAAGAGAGCTTACCGGTTCAATGCAGAAGAAACGGATGAACGAGCTTATAAAGAGGCTTAGGGCAGGCGCAAAGATAGAGTATTTTTAGAATTGCAAATATTTGAATCTCCTGCGGCAGAGACCGCAGGGCGTCTGAAAATTGTATGTTTATTTTCGCTGTCATTCCCGCTTGTCGGGAATCCTTCGACTTGTTAGGGATACTTCCTGGAAGAAAGATTCCCCGAACGCTTTCGGGGAATGACGGAAATGTGGAACTGCGGCAGAGGCCGCAGGGTGTTATGTTTAAAACAAGAATTCCAGTCAAGCCCTCCGACCAAAGGTCGGGGCCTTCGGCAAGGTGCATTGTAATATAAGTTCACCGCGTCACAGAGAGAAAAAGATTAGAAGACTATTTGGACAGGATTAACAGGATAAAAGAAAAAGAGATAAGAATCTTGTAGTTAATCCGTTATCCTGTCCATCCTGTCTAAAGAGAAAGTCTTATGTAGTGTCTTGTAGTTTTATTAACATCCTGACTGAGAAAGGAAGTATTTAGAGTCTGTGTATAAACTGTGTTGTTGTCATTCCCGTGAAAACGGGAATCCAGTAAAATCAAGCGGTTCTGGATCCCGCATCAAGTGCGGAATGACGGAATAGATGAGTTTGTACACAGACTCTATTTAGTGTCTGTGTATAAAGTCGAACAGTTGTCGTTTTTCCGTCATTCCGGCTTGTCCGGAATCGTTTTATAAGAAGGATTCCCGACTCGCTTCGCTTGCGGGAATGACAAAAGACCGTAATTTATACACAGACTCTATTATTTAGACAGGATAGACAGGATAAAGACATAAGAATCTTGCAATTCTTTTAGAAACATCCTGTCCATCCTGTCTAAAAGAGAAAGTCTTATGTAGTGTCTTGTAGTTTTATTAACATCCTGTCCGAGAAGGAGAATCTCTGTTCCCCAGGTTTTCAGAATTCTCTGCGGCATGCTGAATTTTTGCGAATATATTAGTCTGTGAAAAGTCTGTGGCTAAATAGTTACCATTTTTGTTGATTTTTAGCTAATATATCCTGTATCCTTTTCAAAAGTTTGCGATTTTAAAATGCACAGCAAGACATTAGTGGCTGTGCGTTCCGTGCAGAGAGGGCTGGTTTTGCTGCATGTAATTCAATTGTTACGTGATGGAAAGAGGTGCTTGTCTTAGTAAGATTTTCAGACTGCCTGAATCGGTTGGCGCTAAAGAAGCGGGGGCTTCTCCTGCTTACTTTGGTGATGGTGTTGTTATCTCCGCATATGTTGTATGCCCAGAGGTATGGTTTTTCAGGTCTCGTTCAGCTTACCTACAGAAACGAGTTAGCTAAAACAGCGGATTCGACCACCGAGCAGTGGAGCATAGAGCAGAAGTACAACCTGAAATACAAGGGCTATATCTATCACCCGAAACTCCTGGAATATTTTTTAAGTGGAACATTTACTAAAGAGAGCGGTAAAAGAAACGGAGATGCTCTGTCCGCAAAGAGCAAGGACTACAATATAAGACTGAATTTCATAAAAGGCACAAAATACCCCTTCACATTTTTTGCTGCCAAACTCACCGACAGATCCTTTGCGCCCATAACCGAAGGTTCGCCGGTCCTTACAGAGCAGACCATAAAGAGTATCGGCCTTGAGGGTGCTGTATATTCAAGGAAGCTTCCAACTTTCAAGTATCGACTCTGGCAGGATGACAGAAAGGTTGTCGGGACGGGAAGCACCACGGATGAGAGGACAAAGAATATCAAGCTGAGTCTCAGAAAGTCATTTAAGGACGTTACCGCTAATCTGGATTATATCTTTATTAACAGATTGGACCGTGTGAATGATGAGACCGGGGACGAACATTCAGTTGATTTTAATTTGAATGCCAGGCTATCAAGGACATTACGTTTTACAGAATCAATCTATTATAATACCAGCACTTTAACCGATTTTACCGAGATAACATCCAATTCGAACCTGGAGTATGTACCATCCGACAAGTTAAGGGGAAACTTAAGTGCCTATTATACCCATATAGAACAACCTGACGGGAAAGGAGATTTCCTCACTAATTATCTAAACGCATCTTATAAGGTCTCAAATGCCCTAACAGCCACAGCTAATGCCATGGTGTTTTACAATTCCGGTGATTTTGGAAACTCGACCTCGGAGTCAGTGGCAGGTGCATTGAACTATAATAAATTAATAGCAAGAGAGACCTCCTTTTCTGCCGCTACGTCCGTTGGTTTCGGCGCGGAGCAGAGAGAGGAGTTAAATGACAGGACAACCATGAATGCAACCGTTTCATCCATGCTCACAAGGAGGTTTTCGAGGATTAAGACAAGCCTCTCTTTTGGGGGGTCTTATTATTACTATCGTTCTTCCCTCGATGGGAAGACAGATAGATATGACATGAGCTTTAGCTTTCTCAATAATTACATAAAGAGGCTTACACTGAGGAGTGAGATTTCATATTTAAATGAAAAGACCCTGAGTGACAGGAAAGACCCGGATGAACAGGACGAGACCATTAAAGAGGAATTTCAAACCGATTCATCACTGGCGTATTCTTTGCCTATAGGCTTTAGGGGAACGGTTTCTCTGAATGCAGGGCTGTCAACAACAAGCGGCACTACGGAAAGAAGGTATTATTACAGCAATATAAACCTCAGGTATTTGATAATGAGAAATCTGAGAACGCGGGCAAACCTGCGATACAGCCATGAGAGTATCGAGTCTGCAGATAATCTATCGGGTGAGGCAGGCATTGATTACAGGTTCAGGATGATCTTTGTCCGTTTAAGTTATGAGTATTACAGGGAAAGGGGTAAAGACGCTGATTCTGAAAGGCAGACCCTGTTTTTGGAGGTATCAAGGCCGTTTTAAGCAGATGCAAAGGATGACAATACAACGCAAGTGAACCACCCTGTGGCAGAGACCGCGGGGTGTCTGAAACTTGTATCTTTATTTTCGGTGTCATTCCCGTTTGTCGGGAATCCTTCGACTTGTTCAGCATACTTCCTGGAAGAAAGATTCCGGACAAGCCGGAATGACGGAAATATGGAATGACGGAAGCATGGAATTGCGGCAGAGACCGCGGGGTGTCTGAAACTTGTATCTTTATTTTCGGTGTCATTCCCGCTTGTCGGGAATCCTTCGACTTGTTCAGCATACTTCCTGGAAGAAAGATTCCGGACAAGCCGGAATGACAGAAATATGGAATGACAGAAATATGGAATGACGGAAATATGGAATGACGGAAATATGGAACTGCGGCAGAGACCGGAGGGTGTTATATTTATAATCAAAAACAGGCAACATTTGAACATCGAACTAAAGTTTTTTAGATTATATCCGATAAATTATGTAGTGTCTTGTAGTTTTATCAACATCCTGTCCGAGAAAGGAAGTATTTAGACAGGATAGACAGGATTAACAGGATAAAGGCATAAGAATCTTGCAATTCTTTTAGAAAGCATCCTGTACATCCTGTCTAAGAAAGACGAAGTTTTATGTAGTGCCTTATAGTGTTATCAACATCCTAACTGAGAAAGGAAGTATTTAGACAGGATAAACAGGATAAAAGAAAAAGAGATAAAATCTTGTTGTTAATCCGTTATCCTGTACATCCTGTCTAAAAGAGGAAGTCTTATGTAGTATAGTTCTTAGGTTAAGCCGAATTATGCAACGGTTTTTGAGAATTATTGCCACTGCTGTCATTGAGGGATTATATCTTGATATTCTCGTAAAAAATCAGAAATACCGTATTCTGTCATTCTGAATCCCGAATCAAGTTCGGGAAATCTATATAAATCAAGAACTTATGAGACCCTGAAACAATACTGAATCAAGTTCAGCACATGGTTCAGAGCCTGCCCTGAATTTATTTCAGGGTGACAATCAGGGACTTTTTACGAGTCCATCATATTTTTAGGTTCTTTCGTGTTTTAGTTGAAGACAGGCTTAAAATTCAACTTAACATTGATGATATTCCCGTAAAAAGTCGTCATTCCCGCGAAAGCGGGAA
>BDTA01000007.1 GCA_002897935.1 bacterium BMS3Abin08 | reverse complement strand
ATAATGCATCACAATCCGTACAGATAAAGCTCTTAAGGGTCCTTCAGGATGGAACGATAATGAGGGTTGGAGGTGTTGAGCCGTTTGAGGTTGATATCCGCATACTGGCGGCTTCCAATTCCGATCTCAAAAAAGAGGTTGAGACCGGTAAATTCAGAAAAGACCTCTTATACCGCCTGAATGTAACTATAATAGACATCCCGCCTCTCAGAAACAGGAAAGATGATATCCCGATACTGGCTTATCATTTTTTAAATAAATATAACCAGCGATTCTCCAGGAAGATTAAAGGCTTTCATCCGGACACAATGGAATTGTTGATAAACTATTCATGGCCGGGAAATGTGAGAGAGCTTGAAAATGTTGTTGAACATGCAGTGATTATTACCCAGTCTCAACAGGATATCGCACCGGAACATCTTTCCATGGACATAAGGAAGCGACAGCAAAGCGTTCCCCCCGCTCCCTCCTCTTTTATGCGTCTCGATGATATGGAACAAACCTTGATCCAGCAGGCATTATTAATCTCCAACGGTCATAAGGCGCAGGCCGCCAAAGCCCTCGGTATCAGCACCGCTACGCTCTGGAGGAAATTAAAAAAACTCCGGATTGAGTAATATCGTGTATTGCAGAGTGAAAAGTTCTTTCATTTTGAAATGCACTATCAGTATCTGCATCTCTATTCCTTTTTAAATCAAAATGCCTGATTAGTTACTAATAACCCTTTCTATTCAAGGGCTTATAGTACTTCTGCAAACCTTTATTCCATCCTGGTATCCTTCTTGCTTTTCTAACTATCAAAAGAGAAATTCTCCCTATACAGGTAAAACACTTTAATCAAGCTTTCACCGGTATAGAGAAGAACAAAGAAAAAAATTTTGGGAGTGTAATGGGACAACTTACATTGGAAGAGATAACCCCTGTCTTTAGACTATTCCGCGGGCAAAGATCACCGGAAGAAAAAATACAAAGTAAAACCCGGAATGATAACATTCATATTGTCTCCATTGGTGTATTTGACAAGGAGCTGATCGACTGGATCGGAGACAATATCAGCCAGACCTTCAACGCAAGGATAAACGTCACAAATACTCATTTCCCCCCTTGTTCACATAATATTCCGAAAGAGGGACAATATCCTGCGAGTGCGTTTATTGAATATCTTAAAACCATACCTGACGGCTGCAACAAAGTTCTTGGTATCACAGACACCGACTTATCATACCCGGGGTTAAATTACGTTTTTGGTCTTTCCGACCCGGCATCACAAGTCTCTATTATTTCCATAACCCGTTTCAAAGGGAAAAACGGTCTTCTTTCATCAAGGCAGAGGATGATCGAAAGGGCAATCAAGACAACTATCCACGAATTGGGTCATACATATGGGCTTTCGCACTGTAAGGACCATAGGTGCGTTATGTTTTTCTCTTTCAACCTGCTGGATACGGATTACAAAGGCAAGGATTTCTGTCCGAAGTGCAACAGGGAATTACATAAGATATTAAACACTGTTTAAGACAAAAAAGGAATATGCAAATGTCTGAAGATACAAAAGGGGATATATAGCAATGGTGAAAGAAAGGAAGCATATTTTATGGATTATTATTTTACTTGCGGGAATTGCATTGTATGGAGGAGAGGTCATTCCCCTTAACGTAAGCCTGGATGGATATACAAAAACGGATATAGCTACTGCGGCAGATGCAGCAGAGGTTCCATTTTCCAGGTTTATATGGTATCCGAGCAGGTCCGGCATTAAGAGGGCTCAGATATCTTATAGCGTAGCCAAAACCCTGCGGTTCGATTTCATTATTAATAAGAAGACCGACATCTCCGAAGTAAAGTTTGGTATCCCGAGAAGTTATGCAAAAATGGGCATCAGAATTGAGCCTAATAAGGTTGCTGTAAGTAATGGCAGAGCAGGGTCGAAGGCTGTATTTGAAATTCAGCCGGGAATCCCTATCGGAAGGTTCGACATGCTGGTCGTTGCCGTAAATGCCAAAACAGGCAAGGTGATCGGAAAAGGGAAAATACCGTTCATTTTAGTGCCGGCCGGCGGGGATTGATCGGGTACGGATCACTTTGTCGATCAAATAACGGAAGGAGGATAAAGATGTCTCAAGGTGTAAAAGGGGGTCTTACATTGCATTGGTTGTGGGTCGCAGTTCTAATGGCGTTTCTGGCCCTGGGATTTATGTTGCCGCCTCTGGATAAACCCATGAAAAAACTGAGCAAGACAAAGATGCATGTAGTTACCCCTCAAGAGCAGAAGAAGCAGGAATCAGACATTGTATTTTAACTGTAAAATTCAATGGGCTAAAGAATTGGAGATGAGTTGATGACTGAAAATATAGCAGCAGCCGTCATGAAACTCGTGGTTCCTGTAGTGTTCTTAAGTGCTATCACAGGTGTACAGCCTGATATCCTTTCAGGCCATATTGGAACACAGGTAGCTGAGGCTAAAGATGTGGATGCCTTTACCCATGCGCCAAAAGTAGAGTTTCAATGGTATCCGACTATACCCGGGAAAACGGTGCAGGAGGTTACCATCGAGACGGAAGTTGCCATCCCGTTTAAGTTCAGAATCAAGAAGCGGGTATCCCTGGTTATATTCACAATTTCCAAGAAATACAGGGCTTTCGGAATCACAATCGTCAAAAGAGCGGTTCATGTCAAGGAAGGTGCTGCTGTTTCCAAGGTCGATTTTAATGTGCCGGGAGGAATGCCCCTCGGCAGACACAGTCTTGTCATCCGGGTCATAGATTCAGATACTGGAAAAGAAATTGGTCAGGGAGAAATACCTTTTATTCTTTTACCATCGGGTATTGAATGTCTGTGTTGAAACTTAAGTACGCCGGTTAGAAAGTGTACAGCAAAAAATAAAATCAGGAGGAAAAGATGCAAAAAAGTTTTAAAGCTCTGTTGCTGGTAATCTTCTTAGTTTCAGCTCTTGTTATTGTGACAGGAGAGGGTTTCTCCCCAAACGGCAGTCCGGACGAATTTATAAAACTGGGCGTGCCGACAGTGGCAAATGCAGCGGAAACCCCTTCTGTCGAATTTGCCTGGCATGCTAACAGACCGGGCATAAAGACGGCTCAAATAGCGCTTGGAAGAGCTACAACTCTCAGCTTTGAGTTCATCCTCAAAGGGCAATTCGATGTCTCCCAGATAAAGTTCGGAATACCGAGGGAATTTGCAAATATGGGTATTCAAATTGACCCCAAGGTGGTTGATGTAATCAAAGGGGAAGCGAGGTCGAAGGCAATCTTTGCAGTACCGCCGGGTATGCCGCTCGGGAAGTTTAATATGTTAGTAGTGGCCGTGGATGCAAAAACAGGCAAGAAGATCGGGACAGGTAAAATACCGTTCATGTTACTGCCTGCCGGTGTAGGCGGCTGTTAAAAAAAGCAAATAAGGAGGTATTCACTTAATGGAGGAATTTGGTATAAAGGGCTGGCTGAAATCATGGTATAAGCAGTTTTTCATGCAGAAATGGCCTCTCTGGAGAGCCGCCGTATACATGGCTCTTTCAGGAATAATGGCATATGGTGTCGCCACATGGTCCCTTGCAAGAACAGTGGCCGGTAATAATCCATATGACCAGGCAAAACCACTTGGTACCTTTCTTGGATTAAAGGAGCTTGGAGGGATAATAAATAACTGGTTGGGGCATATAGGACTCCCCCATTATCCATTTGCCGGCTATATCTGGCCGGATGGAACTATTAATTTTTTCAGACAGTATCCAAATCCACTCCTTGAACCCACGGCAGGCACCATGCTCGGGATACTTTTTGGAGGACTTGTAGCAGCACTGCTCGCAAAAGAATTTGCTCTTAAGGTTCCTCTCGACAAGAGTGAATACCTGCTTGCACTCTCGGGGGGGATACTAATGGGTGTAGGCGCTGTATTCATGTTTGGTTGTCCTCTGGTAAGCACTACGAATATCGGAGCCATGGGTATCCAGGCTATCGAGATGGTCGTGGGCATGACTATAGGTTCATTTTTCGGAGCAAAGCTGATCATATGGCTTGAAAAACGACGATTGTCAGCCATAGCGTGCAAAGCTGATGGGGCAGGATACAAACCCTTGATGCTTTTTGAAAAAACAAAGACAATATGGCCCATATTGCCGGAAAATGCAGACGGCGGCGAACCCTGGGGGATAAGATACCAGCCGTATCTGGGATGTGCTTTGATCCTGGTAATGGTTTTTACACTTTTTCGATTCTCCCATATAGGGTATCCCGCACTTGCACTTTCCTTTGCAGCCGCAACACTCACAGGTTTTGCCATGCAGAGGGGCAGCATGTGTTTTGCCTATGCATACCGTGAACCGTTCCTTTCAGGGTTTGCCGATATGTTCAGGGCCATGGCCCTGCTTTATATATTATTGGTTCTTGGCTTTTTACCTATGAAGCTCCTTGGTTCGGTAAACCCGGACCTCGCCTATGCCGAGATATTTGCAATCAGCCCTGCAGGAATCGGCGTACTGCTGGGGGCCATACTCTTTGGTATAGGGATGGCACTCAACGGCGCATGTGTAAGCGACAGTCTTTGGAGGACGGCAGAGGGACAGGTGAAGATATGGGTAGGTCTGGTCACTCTCATTTGTGTTTCATCATGGCTTATTCCGATGAGAGAGGCGGCATGGTTTAAAAACATATTTGCACCCTATGGGTCCAGGAATATAAGAGATGTGTACCTGCCGCAAATCTTCGGCAGCTATCCTATATCGGTCGCTTTTACTATAGGTGTAATCATATTCTGGGCACTGATGATGACATGGTTTAGCGGCAGAACATTCAAGAAATATATGGAGGAATAATTCACTATGCCCATGAACTTACAGAAGACACCCGGGGAGGTCGCCAATGTTTAAGCAGATCCTTTTACCCACCGATGGTTCCTCTCTCGC
>BDTA01000006.1 GCA_002897935.1 bacterium BMS3Abin08 | reverse complement strand
TTTCATGAGTGTCTTGGCATAACCAAGAATATTTGCAAGAGGGTTGTTGATTTCATGGGCAATTCCCGCTGCAAGGAGACCGATTGCAGCAAGCTTTTCTGCCTGACGCAACCCTTCTTCAGCCTTTTTCTTTTCAGTCACATCTATCGATACTTCTACAACACCGGTTACATTCCCGTCGGCATCATTCAAAGGCGAGGTCACTATCTGTAAGTATTTATCCCTTTTCTTGATATCTCTTATGAAGACCGACCTTCCGGTCTCGAGTGTTTCAATGGCCGGACAGTCAAGTGTTGGTGAGTCTTTGCCACAGTAAACTTCGTAGCAGTATGAACCTCTCAGCCCCTCTTTATTGCCGGATACGAGCAGTTCCTTCTGTTTTTCATTACAATTAACTATCCTGAGTTCGGGATCCACGATCGAGATACATACCCCGGCGGTGTCAAAAACGGCTTGCAACTGGTCCTTTGCTATACAGAGTTTCCTGTTGGTCTCTTTTAAGTGATCGAGTACCTGTTCGAAAGAAAGGGCGATAATTCCTATCGGATCGAGATCAAGGAGCGTATCACGGTCAAGTTTTTCGGTGTCAAGCGGCCTTGTCCCCATAACCACAAGAAGCTGATTGATCTTATCCTTTATGTATGTGTTCAGTCTATCGTTGTTTTCCCGCAGTATTTCATTCTCATTCATATGATTCATTTTCATGGTTTTTTGATTACTCATCATTAAACTCCAGAGTTATTTCATAGTAATTATCCACCTTTGTCACATTTACATCATATCCCATCGCAATAGCTGCATCAGGTATCGTCCTCGTTGCATCCCTATGGTCGGTTCTTACGACAAGCCTGGCTCTCTTCTCCTTGAGTTGAGGTTTTTTGTTGCATATTTCTCTCAGGGTTATAAGAAGACAGGCAGGACATATCTGTCCCCTGATATCGAGGTTTATGTCTTCCTTTTTTGATAAAGATCTGTTCATCAGATTATTATCCTCTTAATTATATGAGACCCGATATAAGCTCCGGGAATAAGACCGGATACAAAAAGAATGCTCTGCAATGCAAAAACCGGCAGCCCCCCTATGATGTGCCAGAGATTGCAGCCCGATGCCATCAGGGAACCCACAGCCATTAGTATACCACCTGTAAGGGCGGATAAAATCTGTTTCCCCGGGGGCAGGCTGTTTATTTTAAACTCTTTAAGCTGAACAGAGGAGAAGAATGCCCCCAGGATAATACCTGTAATCAGAGGAATCTGTGTAATGGTTATTGCGTCCATATTGGTTCCCGTCCCACCTCTCATGATTGTTCCATCCAGCAGCCTGAGAGAATCTTCCTTATAAAAGCGGAGACCGGACATACTGTGGAAGAGGGATTGTCCCCCGAGATAAGCTGATAATTTTGCATACCCCTTGGTAACCGAGAGCGGCCGTCCTGACATGATAAAGGACAGCGAAACAACAATTGCCATTAAAACAGCGGCTTTCCATGGATCGAGATATCCACTTGCATATGCCTTTTGCGTCCATTTTCGTTCTCTATACCATTTGTAGAAAAGGAAAACAGATAGCGATAGCAGCAAAAGAAGAGGAATCACAGCGGTCCCTGCAATTTGTTCAAGAGATATTATTTTCCTGGAAAGAGTCACAGCATGGGTAAATGACAGGCTTAACGGATAAAATACGGCAAAGAGTATACTTCCGAAAAGAATGCCCAGAAAGGCAAATGCGCTGACAAGATTGCCTGATCCCATCTTATATAGTGTACCGATCGTGCAGCCGCCGGCCATAACCATACCAATACCGAAAACCGTACCGCCCAGGAAGTTGGTCACTGAAGGCAGACCAAAGAAGGAGGGGGGATACGAGTTGATTAAACTGAATAGCCGGCTTAAATAAATGAGTAAGCTGATAAGGGTAACCAAAAGAAAAAGTGACCGCATCCTGAAATAGTCTTTGAACAGGAAAATATCGCGAAATGCACCGGCCATGCAAAAATCGGATCTATGCATTAATATACCCAATATTGTGCCGACGAGGAAATGACTCAAAACGATAAAGGATGTTGAAGTACCCGTTGGCTCTTACCTCCCGGAGACATGTAAAACTTTCTTTATTTATTTACCCTGATTATACTCTTAAGCTTTTCTTGCAGTCAACTTTACGTATGAGTTCCACGCATATCCACCGTTCAGAGAGATTGCATTGTCCCCCATAGTTTCATTCCCGGGGTTTATTCCCCATAAGCCGTGGAGTACCTTAAGACAGATGATATGGCGGGCGTGCTCCTGTATCGCAAACAGAGTGCAGCAAGGTTCACCACTTATTCTCTGTTATATTCTATCCGTGAACTTATATTATTAAAGGCGGCAATAATATGTCTCATGTCAACAGGCTGACCCATGGGGATATTATATCAAAATGAAAAATTTCCTGGATCACAGGAAATATATGAAAAGAAGATTTATTGCAACTCAATTGAGTTTGATAAATTATTTAAATTACAATGCACCTTGCCGAAAGACCCGACCTCCGGACGGGGATGAAGGCAAGGAAAGTATTAATTTATATTTTCCTTACATTGGCAAGCTCCGACCTTTAGTCGGAGCTCTTGACCTTTGGCCTCTTGTTAGCCTCAAGGACCTTCTTTCTCAGCCTTATGGATCGGGGGGTCACCTCAACCAGTTCATTTTCTTTAATAAACTCTATGGCCTGTTCCAGACTCAATATCTTTGGTGGTATCAAATGCAGTGCATCGTCAGCGGCTGCCGCACGCATGTTTGTGAGCTTCTTTTCCTTTGTAACATTAACATCTATGTCATTTTCCCTTGAGTTTTCACCTACTATCAATCCTTCATAGACAGTTGTGTTTTCTTTTATGAAGAGTATTCCCCTCGGCTGTAAGTGAAAGAGTGCATATGTGGTCGATTTACCAGGCCTGTCAGCAACAAGGGTTCCTGTCTGTCTTTTTGACATGGGGCCATGCCACGGCTCGTATCCGCCAAATAGATGGTTGAAGAGCCCGGTCCCCCTTGTATCTGTTAAAAACTGCGACCTGAATCCAATCAATCCCCTTGACGGAATCCTGAATTCGAGTCTTACCCTGCCGTGTCCGTTATTCTGCATCTTTTGCATCTTGCCTTTTCTCATCCCAACCTGCTGTGTTACCACGCCGACAAATTCTTCGGGTACATCTATAACGAGCAGTTCCATTGGTTCGTGTAAAGCTCCGTTAATCTCCTTAGTTATCGTCTCAGGCATTGATACCGAAAGCTCATATCCCTCCCTCCTCATCATCTCGATAAGGATTGCAAGTTGCAATTCCCCACGACCCATAACTTTGAATGATTCCGTATTATCAAAATCCACCCTTATGGAAACATTGTAAAGGAGTTCCTTTTCAAGCCTCTCCCTGAGATTCCTTGATGTTACATATTTTCCGTCCTTGCCGGCGAGGGGTGATGAATTAATGGAAAAGACTATCGATATGGTTGGTTCATCCACCTTGATTCTCGGCAGGGGCTTTGGTTTTTCTATATCTGTAATTGTATCTCCTATATTTATTCCCTCGATACCTGCAAGGGCAACAATGTCGCCAACAGACGCCTCCTTCGTCTCTGTCCTCTCAAGCCCCTTAAATGTGTATATGGAGGTTATCTTTGTTTTTACGGGATTTCCGTCGCTGTTTATCATGGCTACAGTATCCCCGATTTTCACCGTTCCGGAGAAGACCCTGCCGATGGCGAGTCTGCCCACATAATCGTTGTAGTCGATATTGGTAACGAGGAGTTGCAGAAGGCCATCCCTCTCACCTTCCGGCGCTGGAATTGTTTCAAGTATAAGATCAAAAAGTGGCTTTAAACTTTCCGGTTCGTCATTGATATCAAGCGCTGCAACTCCCTTTTTGGCGTTTGTGTAAACTATGGGGAACTCCAGTTGTTTTTCCGTTGCATCAAGGTCGATAAACAGGTCGTAGACCTCGTTTAGTACATCCTGGATCCGTGCATCAGACCTGTCAATCTTATTTATGACCAGAATTGGAGGCAAGTTAAGTTCCAGAGCCTTTTTGAGAACAAACCTCGTCTGGGGCAGGGGACCCTCTGAGGCATCGACTAACAATAAAACACCGTCTACCATCTTCATTATTCTTTCAACCTCACCTCCAAAATCAGCATGTCCGGGGGTGTCAACGATATTTATCTTCATACCATTGTAATCGACAGCGGTATTCTTTGCCATTATGGTAATCCCCCTTTCCCGCTCCAGGTCGATATTGTCCATAATCCTTTCCTGGATTTTTTCATTGGAACGAAAGATGCCTGCCTGCTTTAACATCCCGTCAAGGAGGGTCGTCTTGCCATGGTCGACATGGGCAATAATTGCTATATTTCTTAAATCATTACGTTTCATAAAACCTCACCTTTAGTCAAAAATATAATAGTTATCCATTGTCAGTCTATTAAGTTTGGATGAACTCGTAAAAAGTCTGAAAAAGTGTTTTTTTGTCATTCCCGTGGAAACGGGAATCCAGTCTTTTCAGATAGTTACACGCTTCCTGGATTCCCGCTTTCGCGGGAATGACGATTTTTTACGAGAATATCAGTTTTGTTTTCCAGTAACATTACAGGGTATGCTCAAAGGCTGACATGGCTTAACCTTAAATTATAAGCTATCTATACACGAAAATGCCACCGCTATCTCACCCCGAATCCGCCGTATGACTCCTGGTCTCTTAATCCCCTCTCATCACAGGCTGTGTCATAATCCTGAAAACGTACATGATGTCATTCTGAATTTATTTCAGAATCTCGTATTTTCAAAATGTTACGTTTTATATAGATCCTGAAACAAGTTCAGGATGACAATTATGACACAGC
>BDTA01000005.1 GCA_002897935.1 bacterium BMS3Abin08 | reverse complement strand
GCAACATAAGAGACCTGCTGACCGAAATCCTCTCTGTCGACAGAGAGATAACGGCTGCCATCAGGGGGGAAATGGATTCAACCCTCGGGAAGCTAAGTGCGGTAAATAAGCTAAAGAAGGGCTTTTGTCAGGGCAGTGCCTGTCGGCAGTCAGGCAGGAAGCTGACTGTAAGCGCCTGATAAATAATTTTTTAGCTGCTTTATCCGACAAGCCAAGAGTATTAACCCCCCGTATATTCCATATCCGCTTATCCGGATTTATATCCAATTTTCCGGCAAGATATTTGCTTTGGCATGTTATGTGAATAAATCATGTTGAAGGAGCTGACTGATATCCCCTGTGGAACGCATGTCGGTATCCAGGCTCAAAGAGAAAAAATATGAAGATCGGAATTAAACATCAAATGTACTTTAACGGAATTTACCGGTGAACTGTGTCCGGTCTCTGAACAGAGAATCAATGAGGCTGCTTTTTTCATAATGGAGAATATGAGAACACATGAGAAGGGCCTGAAGGTCCTTTGCAGAAAAGCAACGGTTGATGAATGGAAGACTGTATTGAATGAAGGGCATTTAGAATTGATGAAAAATTACAGTGATGAAATTGCCGGGATGGAATATGGTTTCGAGTATCACAAGGACAGGTCTGCATGTTAATCTTCTATGATTTTTGGAGGTAAAATGGCAAAGGTATTATTAGTCAATCCAGCCCTGGCATACAGTACATGGAATGCTGATCTCGACAAACCCTCCCCGGATAGCCTATTTATCCGCCTGGGCTTGGCTTACCTGTCATCGGCGCTAAAAGCAAAAGGACATGAAGTTTCGCTTGCGGATATGCGGACTTTATCGGGATGGAATGAATATGCACAATTAGTGGGAGAAGTATCTCCGGACTTCATAGGAATATCCATACATTCTGTAGAGTTTTCAATTGCTGTTGAGGCCGCTAAAATGGCTAAAAGGGTCTTGCCGGAGGTGAAAATAGTTGCCGGGGGTATCCATCCAACAATGTTCCCGCAGGAGTGTATTGATTCAGGGGTTTTTGATTGCGTCTTGCAAGGGGAAGGCGAAATCAGTTTTCCTTTATTGGTAGAGAACCCATCACATTTCCCCGAAATTTTTTGGGGAGAAACTCCTGAATTGGATAAAGTATCTTTCCCCGACAGGGAGATTTGGCCTGATCTCACAAAAAGGATGAATTCCGAACCCTTCGGGATATCGAGATTTCGTTTTCCCTTACCGACGGCTGAAATGGTAAACGTACGGGGTTGCCCCTATAACTGTACATTTTGTTGCGGCCCCGGGGAACACCAGCTTTACACAAAATTAAGCAAAAGCGGTAAACGCATACCGAATATACGCGGCAGGAGTGTTTCAAGTGTTATTGCGGAATTAGAGATGCTGATTGAAAGATACGGTATA
Organism: bacterium BMS3Abin08; assembly: GCA_002897935.1. Classification (NCBI taxonomy): domain Bacteria; species bacterium BMS3Abin08. The sequence goes on along the minus strand of BDTA01000005.1, from coordinate 3,168 downwards.
AAATCGGTTATGTTTCATGATGACCAGTTTATCGTTTTCCCTAAATGGGTCGAAGAGTTCGTTGCCGCACTGCATAAAAGGGGCATTGTGGAATACGGACTGAAATGGGTGACATCAAGCAGGGCGGATATTATCTGTAGAAATGATGATTTAATTGGAAAAATGGCAGATGCCGGTTTGGCTTTATTGATTGTCGGGTTTGAATCATTCAGTCCAAGGATATTGAAGTGGTTTAAAAAAGGTGTAATGGTTGAACAGAATTTCCGTGCAGCCGAAATATGCCATAAACATGGCGTCAAGATATGGGCAAACTATATCCTTGGTGTGCCGACTGATACGGGATGGCATAAAGAGGATGATTTGATGACGGTTGAGGGAGTCTTAAGGATTAACCCTGTGCATTATTCCCCGGCTTTTTACACGCCGGTGCCGGGAAGTATGTTATATGACTTTTATAAAAACGAGGATCAAATCCTGGGAGAGGAAGATAACGAGCGCTTAAGCAATAGAGGAGCGATGGCTCCAAAGGTTAAGGGTGTTGATTACGAATTTCTTCAGGCCATAATGATTGACGATTCTGCTTTATGACAAATACGGAAACTTGAGTTCTATACGCCTTATGATAAGGCCGGGAGGGTTGCATTTATGAATACGGAAACTAACAAGTTGCACATATCCGGTGGTAGGCATTATGAGATTAAGGAAGTTAAAGCAGCGGACATAGATATAAACAATAGAAATTCTGCCCATTCACTTTTAGTTGGCCTGATTGGTGACGATAGCGTTGTTTTAGATGTGGGTTGCTCTTATGGGTACCTGGGGGAGTGGCTTGTAAAGAATAAGAACTGCACTGTTTGCGGAATCGAGGTTGACAGGATTGCTGCACATCGAGTGAGGTCTGAAGAATTTTACAGGGATGTATTTGAGATTGACCTTGATTATTGCGAAAAAAATCCAGGTGAGTTCAAGAGATTTAAGAATCTGGATATGCAATTCGATTACATAATTTGTGCCGATGTCATAGAGCATCTGAAGGATCCGACAACGGTTCTTGCGGTTGTGTCGGAGAAGCTGAAGGAGGCAGGAAAAATTCTAATAAGCATTCCTAATATCGCAAATATCGATGTGGCTTTAAACTTGATAGAAGGCAGATTTAACTACTCACAAGTTGGCATATTAGATAGTACCCACCTTAGGTTCTTTACAAAAAGCTCCTTCATGGAGTGGATGCAGTCGATAAATTCCAGCATTCTAAAAGAGTATAGCTTCGACGTTGGTTTAGCAGGATCAACAAAAACCCTGTCGGAGTTTGCAGGTTATGTAAAGACCAATTACCCCGACACTTATAACATTTTAACAAATACAATGGGAGAAGATGCCGATGTGTTGCAGTATATATTTGTGCTTACAAAAAATAAACGACGCCCGGAGGACAATTCCGGTAATAAATCCTTTGAAACAGAACCGAAACACCTGCAACACATAGAGGAACGATTGCATGAATTGACATGGGCCTTAGAGTGTGCCAGTCGCATATTTAAGAAGAAACAAGAGACGAGTTCAGGATATCTGAGAAAACTGCTGGCTTCAGAGAGGACAGCGGCCGAGCTGGAAGAGAAATTAAAGGAAAAAGATGCCATCCTTCAAAAACTGCTCGGTCTCGCTTGTCGGATCACCCCTGTAGATATCAAGAGGAGACCGCCGATAATAGCGGAGAAAATATCCGTGATCATTCCTGTTAAAAATGGAGGAGAGCAATTAAGTGCCCTTCTTGGAATGATTCGGTCTCAGAGAAAAGTTCAGGATGTTGAAATCATTGTCATAGATTCTGAGTCAACAGATAACTCGGTGCCGATTGCTAAGGACTTTGGAGCCAGGGTCATTCGCATTCCTCAGAGAGAGTTTAACCATGGAAGGACCCGCAATCTTGGTGTAGCAGAGTCAAGCGGTGATTACCTTGTCTTTACGGTTCAGGATGCAATACCCATTAATAATTACTGGTTTTATAATATGATATGCCCTTTTATTGAATATCCTGAGCTGGCAGCACTTTCCTGCAAACAATTTATCAAGCCTGAGGCGGATTTGTTCAGCCTCTGGATGAATTCACAAATACCGCCTTTTGATAGGGATGTCATCTACTCACTATCAGGAGACCTGAAGGGAATTGACTGGAGATTCTTTGACAGCGCGACTAAAAGGAGACTGACATTCTTTGATAACGTCTCATCATGCATAAGAAGGGGTGTTTTGAAGGAGATTGAATTCAGTTCACTGATTAATGCTGAGGATATTGATTTTGGAATAAAGCTTCTCGAAACCAGAAGGCCCATAGGTTATTTAACCTCAACAGGGGTTTATCACTGGCATGAAAGAGGAGCGGATTATGTATTCAAGCGACATTATATTGGCACGAAAGCCAATATATATATCCTGAAAAATAATTTGCCTCGTTTCTTTGGTAACAATAACTTGGACTGGGAATGTCTGACTGCTAATATTGCAGGTATGTACAATTTAATAAACATCTCAATTGCTGACTTAGCAGGTATCGATTCCGGATTGGTTGCAGCCATAAGAACATTCATCAATAACCTCAAGAGAAACATAGACTTCTCCCCTGAGAAGATAGACGGCATGAAAGAAAGCAGGATCCAAGGGGATAACGGTTTAGATGCGTTGTTGAGGCAAGTAATAGGCGATAATGTTTTTACTCCAGAGCAGCTATACAATTTCAAACAAAACTTCCTGATTCAAGATTTCATGAATAATATAGGGCAATTTACAGAGCATATCTGTGGTAAGCATCAGACCTTAAAAGGCAGAGAGAAGGATCTTGTTGCTTGCATTTACAGGATCTTCTCAATTACGGCAGGTGAGGCCGTTGGTGCTTATTACATCGAGGCGGAAACACTGAACCGTCTGTCTCCTGATTTAAGAAGAATGGACAGGCTGTTAGGAAGGGGTGTTTGTTATTTCTGAAAGGATTGCTTTAGTCGAGACCAGAAAAGGCAATCTCTCTCTTAGAGTAAGCTGTGATGACGGATCAATAAAGACCCTCCACAGCCTCTATGACCCGGAGGCCGAGGCAACGGCCGTTGTTGATGCCTTTCGGTTTGACGGCAGGGGGATTCTGGTGGTCCTGGGTCTGGGGCTTGGTTATCATCT
>BDTA01000004.1 GCA_002897935.1 bacterium BMS3Abin08 | reverse complement strand
AAAGAAGGCTCGTAAAAGGAAAAGGGACATTGAAGCCCAGCCTCAAGTATCCTGATATAGAATTTAAGGTTCGGATATAAAACGGGATTGTTGGAAAGGTTGTGAAGAAGGAGAAGAAGTATTGACTACATCCTATGCCAAGAATATTTGACAACATTGACCACTCATTACTCCCTGCCTTAAAAGAAACTCTTCAACTCTCTGACCACGCTGATTTTTGTGTTGGTTACTTTAACCTGCGCGGCTGGAAACATCTCGATTCATATATAGAGAAATGGTCCGGGGGGGAGGGCAATTGCTGCCGTCTGCTTGTGGGCATGCAGCGTCTTCCTGGGGAAGAACTGAAAGAAGCCCTGAGTCTTATAAAAAAGGACAGCATGGTTGACAATCAAACGGCCCTTCGTATTAAAAAGAAATTAGCTGAAGAATTCAGGGATCAATTAACAATAGGCATTCCAACGAACGACGATGAAGCAGCTCTGCGGCGGCTGGCCCGCCAGATAAAGGATAAGAAAGTCGCAGTCAAACTTTTTATGAGGTATCCTTTACATGCCAAGCTGTATTTACTGTTTCGCTCTGATCCGGTTAATCCAGCCACCGGTTATCTCGGAAGCAGTAATCTGACCTTTTCAGGGCTTTCCAACCAGGGTGAATTAAACATAGATGTGCTTGATCATGATGCCGCGAATAAACTATCTGCATGGTTTGAAGACCGCTGGAATGACAGATGGTGTATTGATATATCTAAAGAGTTGGTCGGTATTCTTGAAAAAAGCTGGGCACGTGAAGACCTGATTCCGCCATATCACATCTATGTAAAAATGGCATACCATCTCGCTGAAGAAGCACGCAGCGGACTTCTGGAATTCCGTATTCCAGGGGACTTTGGAAATAAACTTTTTGATTATCAGACTGCTGCGGTCAAAATAGCAGCCCATCATCTTAATAAACGTGGTGGAGTAATCATTGGAGATGTCGTAGGTCTGGGCAAGACTCTTATGGCAACTGCGCTTGCCCGTATATTTGAAGATGATTACGGCATGGAAACACTTATCATATGTCCCAAAAACCTCGTCAGGATGTGGGAAGATTACAGCTACAAGTACCGCCTACGTTCAAAAGTGCTTTCAAATACGATGGCTACAAATGAACTTCCCACTTTAAGACGCTACAGATTAGTGATCATCGATGAAAGTCATAATCTGCGCAATCGGGAGGGCAAGAGATACCGGGCTATTCATGAATATATTCAGGAAAATGAAAGCAGATGCATCCTCCTGTCTGCTACCCCTTACAACAAAAACTATATTGACTTATCAAATCAGCTCAGGCTTTTTGTGCAGGAAGAAAAAGACATAGGAATCCGGCCTGAAAGATTGCTGCGGGACATAGGTGAAACTGAATTTATACGGCGGCATCAATGTTCTGCACGCTCGCTGGCAGCATTTGAGAAAAGTATCTATCCCGATGACTGGCGGGAGTTGATGAGACTTTTTTTAGTAAGGCGTACTCGCAGTTTTATCCAGAAAAACTATGCTGTTCCAGACACTAAAACAGGACGGAAATATTTAACCTTTGAAGATGGGAGCCGTTCTTACTTTCCTGTGCGTAAGCCCGAGACAGTTAAATTTAATATCGAAGATGACAATCCTGACGATCAATATGCCAGGCTCTATGCTCCCGATATTGTCGATGCTATCAATAACTTGAGTTTGCCGCGGTATGGACTTGGCAACTACATTCATGAAACACCTCATGAACCGCCGACACAGACCGAGGGCAGGATTATACAGGATCTTTCAAGGGCCGGGAAACGTCTCATGGGTTTTTGCCGGACCAATCTTTTCAAGCGCCTTGAAAGCAGCGGGAAAGCCTTTGTCCTGTCAATAGAGCGGCATATTCTCCGAAACTTCATTTATCTCCATGCAATTGAGAATGACAAACCCGTCCCGATAGGAACTCAGGACCCGGCGCTGATGGACAGCCGGTTTACAGACAAAGATGGGGACTCAAGCCTGTTCGATAATGATGATGACAGCAATGGCGATGATGGGCTTAATGAGGATGAACTCAGGTCAGCAGATGATTATAGACAATCTGCTGCTGGGATTTACAGCCAATATCATAAAAAGTACAGAAAGCGTTTCAAATGGCTCAAATCTTCCCTCTTCCTGAAGGATCTTGCCAAAGATCTTAAAAGCGACATAAACGCCCTGTTTACAGCTTTAGAAAAATGCGGACAGTGGAGAGCAGAGAAGGACACAAAACTGGATGCCCTGTATAAATTGCTGATCGGCAAGCATAAAAATGACAAAGTGATTATCTTCAGCCAGTTTGCGGATACCGTGAATTATCTTGAATCAGAGTTAACACAAAGGGGAATTACCAGGCTGGCTGCAGCTACAGGACACTCGGAAGACCCCACGGCTTTAGCGTGGCGGTTCAGCCCTGTGAGTAACGAAAAGAGAAACGAGATCAAGGCCGAAGATGAACTGCGGGTTCTGATTGCCACAGATGTACTCAGTGAGGGACAAAATCTTCAGGACTGTTCTATTGTCATTAATTACGACCTGCCATGGGCGATAATCCGCCTTATTCAGCGTGTGGGTCGAGTGGACAGGATAGGACAGACTGCTGAAAATATCATATGTTACTCATTTCTTCCGGCTGACGGTGTGGAGCGAATAATAAAATTAAGGTCAAAAGTGCGTCAAAGGCTCCATGAAAATGCAGAAGTCGTTGGCACTGATGAGGCTTTTTTTGAAGATGACCGCGATGAACATATCATCCTTGATCTTTATCATGAAAAGGCAGATATTCTGGATGGAGATGCAGACGGTGAAGTTGATCTTGCTTCTTATGCCTACCAGATCTGGAGAAATGCTATTTCAGCATCGCCTGATCTGCAGAAGATAATCCCGGCCCTGCCGCCTGTCGTATATTCTACGAAATCACATAAGCCGTCAGGGCATAAACCGGAAGGTGCTCTTGTTTATATGCGCACTGCCGATGGCAATGATGCTTTAACATGGATAGATAAAGAAGGCAACAGTGTCACAGAGTCCCAGTTTGCCATTCTCAGGGCTGCTGAATGCACTCCTGATGAACCGGCAATACCACGGGAAGACAGGCACCATGAACTTGTCCGGAAGGGCGTTGAATTAATAATGGAAGAGGAGAAGCTCATTGGTGGTCAGCTTGGCAGGCCGTCCGGGGCCCGTTTCCGTACGTTTGAGAGACTGAAACAGTTTGTTCTGTCAATTGGAGAAGAAAGGAGTTTATTCATAACTGATGAATTCATCAGGTCCGTGGAAAAAGCAGTCAATGATATCTACCGATATCCTCTCAGGCAGTTGGCCGTTGATACACTTAACAGGCAGTTGCGCAGCGGCATATCAGATGAAAACCTTGCCCGTTTAGTTGTAACACTGAGGGAGGATGGCAGGCTCTGCATAATCCATGAAAAAGAAGAGACACATGAACCGAAGATTATCTGTTCAATGGGGCTGTTCGGAGCAAGCCTGTAAAATTATGATAATATATAATTATGATTCAGTAATCCATTTTCCTGGGTTAAGGCGATAAGATAACGAACAACGGAGACAGGATCATGACCGATCTGGACGAGATAAAGAAAACTATAAGGCAGCATAGAGATATTCTGGAAGAAAAGTACGGCATTGCCGTTGTGGGCATCTTTGGCTCCCATGTCAGGGGCGAAGAGAAGCAGGGCAGTGATATAGACCTGCTGGCAGAGATTCTGAAACCTGTAAGCCTTCTGGAGCTTGTTGGCGCCGAGATATACCTGGGCGATCTGCTTGGGCTAAAGGTTGATCTTGTGCCCCGGCGCAGCCTGCGGGAAGAATTGAAGGAGTCGATCCTTAAAGAGGCTGTGCCTGTATGAGCCGCAATATCACTCTATACATAAAAGATATCCTGCGAAATATGTCTGATGCAGAGGATTTTATCACTGGTATGTCTTATGAACAGTTTACCAATGACAAAAGCTTGAAGTTCAGGGC
>BDTA01000003.1 GCA_002897935.1 bacterium BMS3Abin08 | reverse complement strand
AAGGACGATATACCGTAGACAACGCCGAAGTTTACGGTCTTGGCAACCCTCCTCATGTCGGATGTAACACCCTTTTCCGGGACCACGTAGATCTCCATTGCCGTACTGGTATGAACGTCCATGCCCATCCTGAACGCCTCCATAAGCCTCTCATCCCCGCTCAGATGTGCAAGTATCCTGAGTTCTATCTGCGAGTAATCCGCAGAGAGGAGACTGAACCCCTCCTCAGCCACGAATGTCTCCCTGATCCTTCTCCCCCACCGGCCCCTCACCGGGATATTCTGAAGGTTGGGGACACTGCTGCTGAGCCTCCCCGTAGCAGTTACCGCCTGATTGAACGTGGTGTGTATCCTGCCGGTCACGGGGTTTATAAGCCCGGGCAATACATCAACGTAGGTGGTCTTCAGCTTGTTCAGACTGCGCCAGTTCAGGATCTCCCTCGGGAGCTCATGTTCACCTGCAAGTTCCTCAAGGACACCCATATCCGTTGAATAACCGGTCTTGGTCTTCTTCCTGTGAGGCAGCCCGAGCTTCTCAAAGAGTATCCGGCTTAACTGCTTCGGGGAATTGATATTGAACTCTTCACCGGCCAGCCCGTAGATACTCCTCCTCAGTTCAGAGAGATCGCTCTCAAGTTCCCTTGATATCTCTTTTAACCTCACGGCATCCACCTTTACCCCGGTGGTCTCCATCTCTGCAAGCACCCGGATAAGGGGCATCTCAAGCTCAAAATACAGTTCACGAAGTCCCTCTTCAGAGAGACGCCTGAAAAGCAGTTTCTCCATGTCCTCTATCAGCATCAGTTCCCCGCAGAAAAACTCCGAGGTCTCCTCTATGGTGCACTCCGATAGCGTCCGCCTCCTGCCGAGAAATTCCTTCAGGCCCTCCTTGCGCAGAGACAGGTACTCAAGAGACATCTCCTCAAGTGAGTGGATCTGTTTATTGGGGTTAAGGAGATACGAGGCTATCATGGCATCCCTCAGCTCACCGGATACAGCTATCCCGTTGAAGAGAAACTTCCTCAGGTCCCTCTTGAGGTCGTGTCCGATCTTGGAAACCCCGCTGTCTGTGAGAACAGGGACAAGGGAAGAAAGGAGCACATCCCCGCCTAACTGGTCCCCTGCACCGATATAACGGTGTTGAACAGGTACGTAAAGGGGACTGTGGTCATATAAGAGGGCTACCCCTGTTACCCCCGGCCCGTCTGCATCCCCGGTATCTGAAACCGTTTTTATAAACACCCTGTCCTTTATTCCATTGAGCAGACCGCCGAGTTCTTCCTGCCGTGTGACAACCCTGCATCCGGTGCTCACACCCTTTGCAGGTATCATCCTCAGAAGGCTCCCGAATTCAAGTTCCCTGAAAAGCCGAAGGAGTTCATCATAATCCGGCTCCCGCAGGACACACTCCCGGGGGTCGAACTCCAGGGGCACCTCCTTCTCCACTGTTGCAAGGGAGAGACTGAGGCGGACGTCATTCAGGTTCCCGGCAATCATCCTCCGCAGCCGTTCCTTCTTCACCACTTCGGGGTTATCGAGTATATCCATTAAAGAGGTATCCTTCAGGATCTCGCAGGCCGTCTTTTCACCAATACCCCTCACCCCCGGGATATTGTCTGTCGGATCTCCGGTAAGCGCCATAAGCTCAGGAATCCTCTCAGGGGGGAGCCCGAACCTCTTCAGGACGTACTCCCTGCTGTAAACCCTGTCCTTCATCGGGTCATAAATCCGCACGTTATCGGAAAGCACCTGCAACATATCCTTGTCTCCCGTCACGATAAAGACATCGATACCCTCCGAGGATGCCCTGAGCGCAAGGGTTGCCAGTATGTCGTCCGCCTCTTGGCCCGCTATCTCGTAAGTCTTCAGCCTGAGGGCATTCACGACCTTCCTGATATAAGGGATCTGCATGACGAGGTCACCCGGCATCTCCGGTCTCTGTGCCTTGTATTCCTCGTAAACAAGATGTCTTTCCGTAGGCGCAGGGGAATCGAAGGCCACTACAACCGCATCGGGGCGCTTCTCCTTCAGCAGCTTCATGATCATATTTGTAAAACCGTATACTGCGTTTGTCGGAAAGCCCCTTGAGTTGGTGAGGTCCTTTATGGCATGGTAGGCACGATAGACATAGGAATTTCCGTCTATGAGATAGATATTACGGGGGGTCTTCATAAGGGATGGGGATACTTCCTCTTATTATAATCCATCGGTGTCAGTTATCCGTCACCAGGTTCTTCTCTTCCTCGACCTTTTTATATTTACAGTTTTTATCCGGACAGAAGACCGTGGTCTTTCCCGCCCTGTCCCTCTTTTCAAGAAGGTACCCGGAAGAGCATTCAGGACACTTCTGCGGTATCGGCTTATACCATGTTGCGAACTTACAGTCGGGCCAGTTACTGCAACTGTAAAAGATCCTCCCTTTCTTGCTCCTCTTTTCAACTATATCACCACCGTCGAGAGGACACTTCACCCCTGTGCTGATCGGACTTGTCCCCTTGCAGTCCGGGTATTTCGAACAGGCAAGAAACCGCCCGAACCGGCCCTGTTTTACCACCATCTCGGCGCTACACTCAGGGCACCTGATATCGGTCTTTGCAGGGGGCTGCTTCACTGCGGCGTCATCATCCTCTATGGGCTTTGCGTTCTTACACTCCGGGAACCCGGTACAGGCAAGGAATCTGCCGTGCCTTCCCCACCTCTTAACCATGGGCTGCCCGCAGAGTTCACAGACCTGGTCAGTGGGCTCGTCCTGGGGCTTTATCCTGCCGAGTGTGTCCATCGCCTCTGTAAGCTCCTTGTTAAACGGTGTATAGAAATGCTTGACCACCTTAACCCACTTGAGTTTCCCAAGCTCTATCCTGTCAAGCTCATCCTCCAGCTTTGCAGTAAACCCGATATCCATCAGTTCAGGAAACCGATCGACAAGAAGGTCATTTACAAGGCTCCCCAGTTCAGTTGGTCTTAATTTGCCATCCTCCTTCATTGCATACTTCCTTTCCTGGATGGTGGAAAGAATCGCAGCATACGTGCTCGGTCTCCCTATCCCCTTTTCCTCGAGGGCCTTCACAAGGGATGCCTCGGTATATCTCGGAGGGGGCTGTGTGAAGTGCTGGTTGGCCTCTATATCCTTCAACAGGAGTTTCTCACCCATTGAAAGAGACGGCAGGGTTTCCTCTTCCTCCTTGCCGTTCTCCTCGGTGCTTTCCGTATAGACCCTGATAAAACCGTCAAACTTTATCACATCACCGGAGACCCTGAACTCCGCATCCTCTTCTCTGTCCACAATTATAAAGGTGGTCTGTTCTATTTTTGCAGGGGCCATCTGACTTGCAATAAAACGCTGCCAGATCAACCTGTAAAGTGCATGCTGATCCCTGGAGAGAAAGCCTTTTATCCTCTGGGGGGGCTTGTCCAGATAGGTCGGCCTGACGGCCTCGTGGGCATCCTGGATTTTCCCCTTTGCCTTCTTTCTCCCGAGCTTCCCCTTCCGGACGTACTCTTCACCATACTGGCCGTGTATGTATTCAGTTGCTCCTTCACGCGCCTCGTCGGAGACCCTCACGGAGTCGGTCCTCATATAGGTGATTAAACCGGCTGAGCCCTCCTCACCAAGCTCGACACCCTCATACAGTTGCTGTGCTATCACCATCGTCTTTTTTGGTGAAAACCTCAATTTCCTTGATGCCTCCTGCTGAAGGGTACTGGTAATAAATGGTGGCGAGGGGTTTCTCTTTCTCTCCTTCTTCTCGACCCCCTTCAGCAGGAACTCCCTCTTCCTCAGTTCTCTCAGGACCGCATCCGCCGACTTCCCGTCTTTAAGCAGGAACTTCTTCTTCTCACGGTTGATTACATGCTGATCCTTATACTTGAAGAGCCTTGCATGAAAAGAAGGCGGAACCTTCCCTTCAAAAAAGCCTTTAATACTCCAGTACTCAACAGACTCAACTGCCTCGATCTCCCGCTCCCTTTCAACAACGAGCCTCAC
>BDTA01000002.1 GCA_002897935.1 bacterium BMS3Abin08 | reverse complement strand
CTCCCAGGGATTTCAGGCGATTATTGTGTATCGTTTTTTTCGATGGCTCAAGGTTAATAATGTTCCGGCCCAGCCCCTGCGGTTCATTTTTGAGAGGCTCATTGAGATAACGACTGGCATCTCGATCCCGGTTGAATGCAGGATAGGAAAAGGCTTCAGGATACACCATTTTGGAGGGATAATCTTTCACCCTTCCGTTGAGATTGGAGATAACTGCACGGTATACCATGAAGTTACGATCGGTGACAGGGGAGGTACGGGGAATGCAGCGAAAATCGGGAATAATGTCACTATCGGTGCGGGGGCCAAGATAATAGGTGAAATAGAAATCGGCAATAACTGCATTGTCGGAGCTAATGCCGTTGTAAGGGAGTCCGTACCGGATGATTCGTATGTGTTGGGGAACCCTGCTGTTATAAAGAAGAAATGACAGAAAACAATAACAGACTGATCAATCTATTAGAGCTTCGTGGGACGTATACCACAGGAGGAGGGCCGGACAAGACAATTCTGCTGTCTGCAGAAAAGCATAATAAGGATCTTGTAAATCCAGTTGTTGTTTATCTAAGGGATATTAATGATGATAATTTTCAAATAGGACAAATGGCTGAGGGAAGAGGTTTTAAATATATCGAAGTTCTGGACAGAAGCAAGATTGATATAAAGTGTATTATCGAGCTTAACAGGATCGTGAAGGAATATAATATTGATATTATCCATGGTCACGACTACAAGACGGACATGCTGGCATATATTCTGGGTCTTATACATTCGAAAGTTCATCTTGTATCTACTGCTCATGGTTGGATCACCAATTCACTAAAAGGGAATTTGTATAAATGGATTCATCTTAGGGTTTTGCGGAGATTTGAAAATCTCATTGCAGTTTCTGCTGCTACAAAAGAATTGATGGTAGCGAGTGGTATAGACGCAGGCAGGATCAAGGTCATATACAATGGTATCGATGATAAACACTGGTGCAATAGTGATAAGCATATGTCCCTTAGAAAGGAGTTAAATATTCCTGAACACTCTTTTGTGGTTGGCACTGTTGGGAGAATAAGTAATGAAAAAGACTACCTCACTTTTTTAGATGTGGCCTCAGCTATTACTGATAAGATAGATGATGTTTATTTTGCAATTATCGGAGATGGGAAGGGGAATGAGATAAAGGACCTGGTGAAATATGCTGAAAAACTTGGAATTAAAAACAAAGTGCTATTTACAGGATACAGAAGCGATTTGCTGAACGTATACAAAACGTTTGATATCTTCCTGATGACATCAATAACCGAAGGGCTTCCGAACACCATGCTGGAGGCCATGTCCATGGAGCTTCCGGTAGTTACAACAGGGGTCGGCGGGATACCGGAATTGCTGGAAGACGGTAAGTCCGGATTCCAGTATGAAGTTAGAGACGTAGACGGCCTTACAGGCAGGATAATGGATCTTATTTCAAACAACGCCTTAAGGGATCAAGTATCAGAGGCTGCAAGGAAAAGGATTGAAGCGAAGTTCTCATTTGATAAGAGATTACAGATTATCGAAGAATATTATCAGAATATCTGTTTGAATAAAAGGAAGGAACAATAATGAACATTCTTGGCATATCTTCTCTCGACACAGACTGTACGGCCTGTCTCCTGATTGACGGGAAAATAGTATCAAGTATTGGAGAAGAACGATTATCAAGGGTCAAACTTCATGCTGGATTCCCATCAAGAAGTATAGCCCTGATTTTAAAAGAGAATAATATCACCACTGAAGACATTGATGCAGTTGCCTATGCATTTTTGCCCTGGACTGAAGAGGCCTGGAAAATGGCTATGTGCTTTCTGAAAGACATAGCGTTTAACCTGGCTAAGTCTGATACGATGAAAGCCAAATTCTATCACTTCGCATATTATGCGAAGTGGACATATAACGCGATACTGGATCACAGGAAATATCATAATGAATTGGTAATGAACTTGACCAGGATGGGGTTGATAAACAAACTCGTTAGGGTGGAGCACCACCTTACACACGCTGCTGATGCGTTTTACTCATCGGGTTTTGATGAGGCCCTCATTCTAACTCTGGACGCCTATGGCAGCGGGCTTGCCGGTTCTGTCAGCATAGGGTCGCCCGATGGCATTCGGCGTGTGCATGACATCACCTATCCTCATTCCATGGGACTTTTTTATTCGCAGGTTACCGAGGCCCTCGGGTTCAAGCCTGTCCGGCATGAAGGCAAGATCGTCGGGCTTGCCGCTTTTGGAGACGATCAGATTCTCTTTGATAAGGTTTATGGGAAGTTTGATACCTCTAATTCGAGTTATAAATATATCTCTGCGTGGGACATGACATTTTGCAGGGAACTGGCGAAGCAGTACAGGCGGAAGGACATTGCTGCCGCATACCAGACTGTGCTTGAGCGTGTTGTTACTGATATGGTGTCGGACCATCTCAGGAAATACAATATGAAAAAAGTATGCCTTGCCGGAGGAGTGACAGCCAATGTGAAATTGAACCAGAGGATTTTTGAGATCGACGGAGTTGAGAATATCTTTGTCTTCCCCAATATGGGAGACGGGGGAACGGGGGCGGGTGCCGCGTTATGGGTATATCGACAGAAAAACAAAAATCAGCTTACGCCTTATCCGATTGACAACGTATATTTTGGCCCCGAGTACTCAGATGATGAAATAAAACAGGAGCTTGAGAAAGAAGGGCTCGAATATAAGTATGTTGAAAATATTGAAACTGAAGTAGCGCAATTGCTGGCAGATAATAAAGTAGTGGCCAGGTTCAACGGCAGAATGGAGTATGGACCGAGGGCATTGGGGAACAGGTCTATCCTCTATCCGGCGACTGATCCGGAAGTAAACACCTGGCTGAATAAACGATTGGGACGTACGGAATTTATGCCATTTGCTCCGGCGACCCTTTACGAGTACAGAGACAAGTGTTTTCTTAAAATGAAGGGGGCTGAACATACGTCGAAGTTCATGACAATTACATTTGATTGTACGGATTATATGAAGAAAAATTCTCCTGCCGCAGTGCATATTGACGGAACGGCGCGACCGCAGCTGGTTACTGAAGAGATAACCCCGTCATTTTACAAGATCATTTCTGAATACCATAAAATCACTGGTATCCCGACCGTGATAAATACCAGCTACAACATGCACGAAGAACCCATTGTGTGCACGCCGTATGATGCAATTCGTGCCTTCAAGCTGGGGCACCTTGAATATCTGGCAATGGGCAATTTTCTTGTGAGTGCCAAAGTATGATTTACTGATTATTGAGTGTCATACAGACGTTGTTCTTGTCTAGACGGATAATTGCTGAAAAATTATATGTCGAAAACCGACTTGGTAAACTATACTGAACTAATGAATAAAACTGATCTGTCGAATAAACGTGCGCCAAACACAAAAGAAATAATTTTCAGGGAGACTATCGGCGTTCAGCGTATCGCTGAAGCGGTTTCTTTTGGCATTCCATTTGAGCGGGGATGGATACAGACTGAAGGTGAGCTTGCCTTGTATGATGAGAATGGAACTGCGTTAACACTACAGACAACAACATTAGGGCTTTGGCCTGATAAGAGCATTAAATGGGTGTTGTTGGATACCCAGGTGACGGTTGACGCCAATTCGGAGCAGCGATATACATTAGCGATAGAACCCCCCCGGAAAAGAGAAGAGGGGATTTTGATTCTAAATGAAAATGACACGTTAATCGTAAA
>BDTA01000001.1 GCA_002897935.1 bacterium BMS3Abin08 | reverse complement strand
GGCGGATTTCAGACCTGCCGACACCGCCTCGTCGCAGGGTTGCGACGAAGACTATTCTTTTCAGCTATCGGATGATTCCTATCCCTCCAGCCAACGGAGGACGGGTACGATCCCATAGGCAAAAAATGCACCGGTCCCATAAATCACTACGGAGAACCAGAACACGGCCCTGGTAAAACGGCCTGCCACTTCACATCCTTCTCCCCCTGTAGTCGCACAGGCCACCTTACGGCGGGAACGGAAGGTCAGTATTCCACTGAAGACGATGTTTAATCCAGCCACGAGGAATATCCACCCCTTGTGTTCGGAAAGAGGTATTAACCACGGGAAAGCAGTAATTAATGTTCCAACTGCTGCGCCTCCAGCCACTGCTGCAATAGCTGCCGGCAGGGCACAGCATAACAGGGTGCCTGTCGATGTAAATAAAGACAGGAAACTCATCAGCCGCTGTTTTAGAGGATAGTTTTTTTTCAAATCACCCGCATCTGTTGCCATCAACTCTTCTCCTTTCATTACAATGCATCTTGCCGAAGCCCCCTTGTACAGTATAACTATGTACAGTATAAACCCTGTACCTAAGTACGGTGTCAAGTGTTTTTTATGATTCTTCATCCCGCAGAAGTTTGGACTCAAAAAACCTGGGAGAAAATCCTTGCCTTTATCTCCGACCAAAGGTCAGGGCTTTCGGAAGGTGCATTGTAAAAGGCTTGACAAATAAATTCATATCCTTTATAATGAGAATGATTTTCAATATCATAAATTAACCGACACCCATGACCGAAGAGAAGAATATATTTGCCGAATACCTCTTTAGAAATAATTTGAGGATGACACCCCAGCGCAAACTCATTCTTGATGTCTTCCTCAGGACAGACAGGCACGTTGCATCGGAAGAACTCTATGACATGGTAAAGCGCAAGGAAAGTTCAACAGGGCAGGCAACGGTATACCGCACTCTGAAACTGCTGTCGGGTGCCGGACTTGCAAAGGAGGTCGACTTTGGTGACGGCCTCTTGCGCTATGAGCATGATTATGCTCATGAGCATCACGACCATATCATCTGCAAGAGATGCAACAGGCAGATCGAGGTTATGGATGAAAGGATAGAACGATTGCAGGAAACTCTGGCAAAGAAACACGGATTTTCCTTGACCGGGCACAAGATGTACCTTTATGGCATTTGCCAGAAATGCTCAGTGCCGTCACGCTGAACAGGGATGCCGTGTTGAGCTTTATCGGCTCTGTCCTGGGATTAACTCTGGCTGTTGTTTTCTGTGTCATGTTTGTCAGGAAAAGCCTGCACATTGATCTAAGGAGGTTTTTTATTGTCACCGAGTGGCTGCTCGTCATATTAGTATTCCAGCTCCTAATCAATGGCTACTATGAACTCTCAGAGGCAGGCATTGTCCCGTTGACCGGAAAGCTCACGTCCGTAGCAGGACATATTGCACACAACAACCTGCTCTTTTTTACAGCCCTGCTTGCCCTTCCCTTATTCATATGGCTGAGCAGGAAACGCAACAGGTTGGAAGCACACCGGCTCAAATACTAATGACACCTTGCCTTTCGCGTCACTCCTGCCTTGTAGGCCTTTTTGTGTATGCCCCGGCATGACCGGCAATGGCTTCACTTTTACTGCGCTATGTCATAGATGCTTATATCAACATATACCATCTAAAAAGATGATGTCAAGCATTTTGTATCGATTTTTAAATGAGGCAATAGGGCACTTCTGAAGTGAAGCTCATTGACCAAAGGCCGGGCTTTCCGGGTAAGGAATATTAATTTACTTATATAGCCGGCATTCATCCCTGATCAAAAACCGGGGCATTCTGCCGGCCTCCTCGTAAATCGGTTAATATATAGACCTTATTCTTCCGGTCCTTTTATCAATGATTACTTTATCAATTAATATGTTGTTTTTGTCTCTAACCTCTGCCTCAAAGTACCATTGTCTCTCTTTAACAGCACTTATAATCACTCTTTTATACGAATAGTATTCATCAAGGATCCTTTTTGCCTCTTCAACTGTTCTGACAACTCTCCCGGCCCCATACCATCTCCCACCTGCTCCTTCGCGGTAATCACCATAAGGGGACATTCCCCATCGGCGGGACATTTCCCCCCGGCATTCATTCATTGCCAGGACAGATGCATCGGGTAGAAAAACAACGAATATAACGGATGCAACAAAAATTATTAGTAATATTTTTTTCATTATGTCGAGTTTAAATTTAGAAGGTCGGTGGGGCAGTCCCCCGACCTTCTAAATTTTAAGACTACCAGCCCATGGGGCACATATCCATCATAGGACCCATCATTCCGGAGCCCATCATTCTGCTGTTCATCATTCTGCTGTTCATCATTCTGCCACCCATTGGACCCCACGCCGGAAGACCGTATTTGGCAGCAACCGCCTGCATCCGTGCCTGCAGGTCGATTATATCCTTCCTGATCGAGGCAATACGATTGGTGTCGGGGACGGGTTTGTAATACTCGTTCTGAAGCTCCATCTGCTTTGTCAACAATGCGTCTCTCAGGCTAAGGGTCTCGGATTGAAATTTTTGTACCAGGTCCGGATTTGCAACTGTCCCATAATAACCCATGCCATAACCGCCCCACCATGCATAGCCGGCACTGGCAAGAAGTAATGCAACCACTACTACCAAAACTGCTGTAACGCTCCTTTTCATTGCTGTGCCTCCTTTGATTTTATTGATTACAGTATAT